>DASPVS010000526.1:0-8938 GCA_035622235.1 Acidimicrobiales bacterium
CTGCTTCGTAGGCCGCTTGCATCACACCGAGAGCACGCGCAGCGGTCTGGAGGCGTCCGTTTTCGAATGCGGCCATTTGAAGGTAAAAGCCACGGCCCTCGCCCTCCTGTCCGCCGATGAGATTGGCTTCGGGCACGTACCAATTGTCGAAGGCTATTTCGTAAGAATGCATGCCCCGGTAGCCGAGCGTGTCGATGGGACGTCCCTCCATTCGTCCAGCCGGACGCGACCCGGTCGCTTCCTGGCTGAAAGTGAAGCCGTGCCCGTCACCGCGCGGCTTGGGGACGATGAAAAGGGAGAGGCCCCGGTGCGCCTTTGTGCGGTCGGGATCGGTCCGTACGAGAAGCATGAGCACGTCAGCCCGTGCTGCGAAGGTGCACCACGTTTTGACACCGTTCACGAGCCAGCCGCCAGACGTGCGTTGCGCTCCAGTCACGATGTTCGCAACGTCGGACCCGTAGTCAGGCTCGGTGACAGCGACCGCATTCATCACTTCGCCGGAGGCAAGCTTCGGAAGCCACTCCTGTTTCTGCGACTCGGTGCCACCAGCTACGAGTGCGCGGCTCAAGATCTCGGGCCTGGTTATTAGCGATCCGCCTGCGCCGAGTGAACCCCAAGAGAGCTCCTCCGTGGCAATGACCATCCCCAGATAGTCGCTCTCCCCGCCAGTTGCGAAGCCTCCGTACTCTTCGGGGATCGAGAGACCAAAGGCACCCATTTCAGCAAGGCCGGAAATGATCTCTTCGGGTATGTCTTCGTTGTTGCGATGTATGCGCTCAGCGCACGGCCTTAGCTGTTCCTCGGCAAAACGGTGAAACGTCTCCCGGACCAACTCGAAATCAGGATCCAGGTGGCGCGGTCCAGGGCTCTCGCTCAATTGGGAGAGCTTTGCCGGATCCCTTTGCTCCGCTACGAAGCCCCTCACGGGGTCGAACCATCCCAGGTCAACGCCCCAGTCAGCCTCGCGACCAACAAGGCGGGACGCTAGGTCCCAGACCGCGTCCGCGACAAAAGCACAGGCGATTCGGCTCTCCTCCTGGCCCCGACTTCCGTATTCCAAACTGGCTTCTGCAGTGCGGACTGCGGCGGCCGCGTGCGCGAGGTCGTAAGCGACGAC
Organism: Acidimicrobiales bacterium; assembly: GCA_035622235.1. Taxonomy (GTDB): domain Bacteria; phylum Actinomycetota; class Acidimicrobiia; order Acidimicrobiales; family UBA8190; genus DASPVS01. The sequence continues at coordinate 1,118 of DASPVS010000526.1, forward strand.
TTGCGCGCCGTCCACTCCGCCGGTTCGCGCTAACGCCGCAGAACCAGCGCTCACGATGTTCGATGCCAGCTCAACGGCATCGGTGGCGGCCCGAAGCTCTTCAGCTGCGTCGCTGACCATAGTTCGAGGCTAGCGCCGGGCTATCCGTCCGAAACTTTTCCAACCACCGTGACGAGTGGTGGAAGGACGACCGCCGCGTCCCCCGGCGCTACTCCCGTGAGCGATTCGAGGTAGTCGGCGACCGGGCCCGGTCCTGCACCGGCCGGCGCCTCAGCCCAAGCGTCTGTGACGTCCAAGCCGACGTCGCGCATCAACGCTGGCAGCAGAGCACCGATGTCCGGATGTCGCGCCGCCGGCATCGACATCGCGAGGCCGTCGACACGCCCCGCTGTTGTGATCGGCTCCTGTGCCACGACCCAGCCTCCCGGGCGCGACGCACGGGCCATTCGTTCGAGGACGGCTTTGGGTTCGAGAACGTGCATCAGGAGGAAGCGGCAGAACGCGAGATCCACGAGTTCGGGGAGCAGAAGATCCTCCCCTGCTTGAGTTATGCAAAGGACCTGACTGAACTCGGCGGCCGCTTTCGCAGCCTCGTCTCTGGCCCTTGGATCGCTGTCCACCGCGTAGACGCGTCCCTCGTACCCCACGATCTCCGCTAATGCGACCGATACGTCTCCACCGCCGGCGCCTACGTCGACGCACCGCCAGCCCGGTCCCACCCCTAGGCGCTCGAGAGCCGTCGAAAGAGGACGCCTGTAGACGTCATCGCGCAGCGCACTCGGCACGCTTGGACGTTATCCGGATTGCGCGGTCGCAATCGATCCGCGAGCCGGTAGGCCGGGCAGCTCTTGCAAGTACGCCCGGGTTCTTGCAAGTACGCCCGCGCTCTTGCAAGTACGCCCGGGCTCTTGCACGTACGTACGGCCGGACCCTTCCAAGTAGAGGAGTGTGCTCCCTGTAGCCTCACCGACGTGAAGGTGACGATGCTGCTTTGTGATGCCGCACAGGTGGCTGACGGCAAGTTGTACGTACTAGGTGGAGGATGGTCCCTGACCGGGCCGGACCCGATGCCCTCCGGGATCGCCATGAAGGTTGACGTCGGATGGCACGAGGCCGAGCTGCCGCACCACTGGGAGTTGTTTCTCGAGGACGCGGACGGTCAACCCGTAATGGTGGACACGCCTGAAGGCACTCATCCTGTCGAGGTTCGCGGAGAATTCCAGGTGGCCAGACCGACCACGGTGCCGGAGGGAACTCCCATCGACGTGGCGCTGGCAGTCAACTTAGGGCCGCTTCCACTGCCGCCCGGCAACCGCTTCACATGGCGCCTTGCTATAGACGGTGAGTCCCATGTTGATTGGGCGCTGTCGTTCACGACGCGACCGCGCCCCGAGCAGTCGGAGTAGAGGAAGCTCCCAGCGCAAACTCACACGATCGAATATCGAGCATCGGAAGACGCGAAATCGAGGAGATTGAACGTGACCACCTACGAACGGCCCTTCGGTCGGTACTACGAGGACTTCGAAGTAGGCGACGTGTATCGGCATTGGCCGGGCAAGACCGTGACCGAGTACGACGATCACCTCTTTTGCCTCATCACTATGAATCATCATCCGCTTCACACCGACGCGTGGTTCGCGGAGCACGAAACTGTGCAGGGTCGCAATGTGGTAGTGGGAAATCTGGTTTATTCACTGGTGCTAGGCATGAGCGTCCCTGATGTGAGCGGCGCCGCGATCGCGAATCTCGAAGTGGAGTCTTTGATTCATCGTGCTCCGACCTTTCACGGTGACACCATCTACGCCGAGTCGAAGGTGATCGACAAAGTGTCGTCTTCATCGAAACCTGACCGCGGAGTCATAGCGGTCGAGAGCAAGGGTTTCAATCAACGAGGCGAGGAAGTCTGCTTCTTCCGACGCAAAGTGATGGTGTGGAAGAAGGAAGCCGCTCCTCCGCGCGAGCGTCCCTATGACGGAAGAGACGTCTGGGCCTAGGCCGGAAAGCCCACCTTCGTGGTCCGCTGCGAAGGCAGCGAAGGCAGCGAAGGCAGCGAAGGCAGCGAAGGCAAGCAAGATCCCGGCAACCGGCTCTGTCGGTGCCGGTAATCTGCCAGCCGCTCGATCGTGATCGTGTCAGCTTGCAGGGTTTCAGTCGACAGTGGTGCAGTCGAGAAAGAGAAGGATCTCCTTGTTCACGTCCCGTGGAACGTCGAGGTGCAGGAAGTGACCGCCTCCTTGGACGAGCACGTGCTTCGAGCCAGGCGAGAGATGAGCCTCGACGTCGTCGAATGTTTCGATGCCCATGCAACCGTCCTGAGCTCCGTGCAGATACAAGGTCGGTTGAGGCGGCGACCCGTTGGTCGCCTCTTGTGCGTCTTCGAGGGAAGGGTCGTGACGCGTGGGATCGAACATGGCCCTGTAGTAGTCGATCGCTGCGGACAGATGATCGGGTTCACCGAGTGCCTCTTTTACTTTGGATATGTCCCACGCGGCATCAAGCCCCGGCGACCAGTCCGCCCAAAGGTGGTCGATGAATTCCATGTCGTTCATGGAAAGCGCTGTCTCGGCGAGAGGCGACTGGAAGAAGAAGACGTAAAAGCTGCGCTTGAGCTGGTCATACGCGAAAAACTTGCTCGACATGGCGGAGGGCGGAGGGACAGCCATCGTGACGACCCTTCGCCAACGATGGGGCTCGAAGGCCGCCGCTCCGTAAGCGGCGAACGCCCCCCAGTCGTGTCCTATGAGAACTGCGTCCGAGTCACCCCCAAGGGATTCGTGCAGCGCGCAAGCATCAGTCGCGAGTGCACCGGTCTGATACCTGCCGTCTGCGGGTATAGCTGTCGGGGCATATCCGCGCATCCATGGGGCCACCGCGCGATAGCCGGCATCGGCGAGCGCCGGCAGGAGGTATCGATAAGTGTGCGCCGTATCCGGAAACCCATGAAGGCAAAGAGCCAATTTCCCGTCACGCGGCCCGGCTTCCAGGTAGGCGAACTCAATTCCGTTGGCGGTAGTCGACAACTGATCGATTTTGGCCACCGCCGAAGAGTAGTCTCGTTAAAAGGGACCTCTCCGGTTTCCGGTGGTAATCGACCGTGGCGGCAGTGTCCCTCGAGTGAGAGTCCGGAGGGAGTCTTCCGCTGCAGGTAACGTTTTTTGGGGTCCGGGGCTCTTGCCCATGCTCGAGCGAAGAGCAACGACGCTACGGCGGAAACACTTCTTGCGCGCTTGTCCACGTCCCGGACGGCCCTCCTGTCATTCTCGATCTCGGTACCGGATTGAGGCCGCTCGGTCTGGAACTGGACCGGATGTTCGGCGATCGCAAGCCGATGAAGCTCAACGCCTTTTTGACACACCTTCACTGGGACCACGTGATGGGTCTGCCGTTCTTCGGACCTGCACTTCGTCCCGACACCTTGCTCGAGGTCTACGGACCGCCACAGGAGGAAGGAACGCTCCAGGAGGTCATGACGCATGTCGTGAAGCCCCCGTTCTTCCCCGTGCACATGCATGAGCTCGAAGGGTCGATGGTCTTTCGGGAGCTTGCCGACGACAAGGTCGTCATCGGGTCGACCATGGTGAGGAGCAGGATGGTTCCCCATGTCGGAACGACGCTCGGATTCAGGATCGAAGCCGGGGGACATTCACTGGCCTACATATCCGATCACCAGGCCCCCGAGATCGGTGTATCCCCCCAGAAACGCGGGCATGTGGCTGAGGGAGTTCTCGAGCTCTGCGACGGGGTCGATGTGCTGATACACGACGGCCAGTACACCAAGCAGGAATTCGCGACGGTGAAAGGCACTTGGGGACATTCGACCGTTGACTACGCGGTGCACGTCGCCGCCGAAGCGGGAGCACGACGTCTCGTCATCTTTCACCACGACCCTGCGCACAACGACGCAGAGGTCGACGAGTTGCTCGAAATAGCGATGTCCAGCCCAGGAGCGGATCGGCTGGACTCAGTCCTTGCTGCCGAAGAAGGCATGACTCTCGACGTGGGCTTGTTGCCGACGGGGCTACCTGGGGAGTGAGCCCGGGGCCCGGAGCTGCCGGATCAGCTTTCGACGCAGCTCGATTTCGCGAGGTGCTCGGGCACTTCGCAACTGGCGTAACCGTCGTCACAGCCGCGGAGGACATCGGGCCTGTCGGATTCACGTGCCAGGCGTTCACGTCGCTTTCGCTGGATCCGCCCATGGTCGCTCTGGCCCCGGGAAAGAGCTCCACGAGCTGGCCTCGCATAGCAGCGGTCGGTTTCTTCTGCGTCAACATCCTGGCTGAGAATCAAGAAGCGCTGTCTCGGGAGTTCGCTGTCTCGGGGGGTGACAAATTCTCCGGGGTCGGTTGGAGGCCCGGGGGAAACGGAGCGCCGCGTCTCGACGGAGTGCTCGCCTGGCTCGAGTGCGACCTCTTGCTCGTACACGACGCAGGTGATCATGAGGTCGTATTCGGGCGCGTGACCGACATGGACGTCGACTACGGGCATGGAAGAGGCCCACTGCTCTACTACCGCGGGGGATTCGGCCGCTTCGTCTCGTAGGAGGCCCTTTCGCTCGTCGAGCAGAGCCCCTTGGTCTCGTCGAGCTGATCCGATTCGCTCCTCAAGCAGAGCCTTCGTGTCACCGACTTCCATACGGATATCCTTCGGCCGTGCCGAAACTGGAGCCGTCTGATCGCATCGTCGACGTCATCGTCGTGACGCCCGATACTCATGGCGACCAACGAGGTCAGTTCACCGAGACCTACAGACGGTCGTGGTTTCCCTTGGGTCGCGAGATGATCCAAGCGAACCGCTCCGAGAAGCAGGCGGGGGCGATCGTCGGCCTCCACTACCACCTTCATCAAGCGGACTACTGGTACGTACTGCGCGGCCGGGCGCGGGTGGTGTTACACGACCTGCGATTGGGCTCGCCGACCGACGGTGCGACTCTGGAGCTCGACCTCGACGGGGGGGAGGACCGAGGGGTGTTCATCCCTCCGGGGGTCGCGCACGGGTTCGCGTCTCACACGGACGTCTTGTTGTGGTACCTGGTTGACGGTTACTACAACCCGAACGATGAGCTCGGGGTGGCGTGGGACGATCCGGAGATCGCCGCCGACTGGGGGATCACTGACCCCGTACTGTCTGCACGCGATACGCAGAACCCCTCGAGGTCGGCAATCAACGACAGCGTTCGACCCAGTTTCGGGCTACGTACCTGACAGATTGAAGCAACGGACATGGCCGCAAAGTGACATGACGAAGGAGATGACAGAGGCGCCGGTTCTCGTCCGCACGATTGAAGCCGCGGGGCGGCTGGACTCGCGGCCGATGAACCGGCACGCTTGCGGATGATGGACGAGTCTCAGCGGTGGGCAGAGTTCGGACGGTGGATAGCCGAACAACGCGAGGAAAAGGGCCTCAGGCGTCGGGAGGCCGCAAAACTGGCCAAAGTTTCCGAAGCTCAGTGGCGCGACCTCGAAACGGGCCGCAAGGCAGCCGTCGGAGGAATTCGACTGCTTCCGAACCCGAGCCCCGATGTCCTCGCCCGGGTGGCCGACGCGCTGGATGTACCTCTCGAAGACGTAATGGCCCGAATCGGCCGATCGTCGAACTCCAAGAGGAAGCACCTTTCTGCCGCGCCGATCGTGTCGGCCGAAGAGGACGGGTCGATGTTGGCGCTCAAGATCAGGCGTCTTTCTGATCGCGACCGCATGCTCGTAGAGCTGCTCGTCGACAGTATGCTTGACCAAGACGAACGCTAAGCGTCCGGGGATCCGTCAGCGGTCATGCGCTTCGGGGTCTTCTACGAGCACCAACTGCCCAGGCCCTGGGACATCGGTGACGAACACAAATTGCTCACGGACGCACTCGACCAGATCGAACTGGCTGACCGACTCGGTTACGACTACGTCTGGGAAGTAGAGCACCACTTTCTCGAGGAGTATTCGCATTCCTCCGCCCCTGAAGTCTTCTTGGGAGCGGTCAGCCAAAGGACCAGGCAGATTCGCATCGGCCACGGGATCGTCCAGCTGCCGGTGGGATTCAACCATCCGGCCCGGGTGGCGGAGAGGATCGCGACTTTGGACCTCGTGTCGAACGGTAGGGCCGAGTTCGGTACCGGCGAGTCGAGCTCCGAAGCCGAGCTCGGTGGTTTCAGCGTCGACCGGGCCAGCAAACGTGCTCAATGGAACGAGGCGCTGGACGTTGTGACTCGTTTGATGGTCGAGGAACCTTTTGCAGGTTTCGACGGTGAGTTCGTCTCGATCCCGCCCCGGAACGTCGTGCCCAAACCGCTCCAGCGACCACATCCTCCGCTGTGGGTCGCCTGTAGCCGGCGCGACACCATCCATCTTGCTGCAACTAAGGGCATCGGGGCGCTCTCATTTTCTTTCGTGGAAGCCGACGAGGCCCGGGCGTGGGTGGACAACTACTACCAGACGATCGCCTCGGAACAGTGTGTTCCGGGAGGGTTCGCCGTGAACGCGAATCTCGCGTGCGTCCTTCCCTTCATGTGCCACACGGACGAGGAGACGGCAATCGAGCGCGGTCTCGATGGCGCGCACTTCTTCGGTTATTCACTTGCGCACTACTACGTGTTCGGTCAGCACGCGCCGGGCCGTACCGACGTGTGGGAGGAGTTTCAACAGAACCGTGATCGCTTTGGTTTCAGCCGCCCGATTGCGGCGCGCACAGGCCAGGTGCTCGGCGCTCAATTGATCGAACAGGGCCTCGGATCGTTGCGAGGAGCGATCGGGACTCCCGACCAGATCCGTCAGTTGGTGCGCGCCTACGAGGGGGCCGGTGTTGACCAGTTGATTTTCGTGTCACAGGCCGGCAAGAACAAACACGAGGACATCTGCGAGTCGCTCGAACTTTTCGCGCGGGAAGTGATGCCCGAGTTCCACGACCGATCCGAAGAGCAGGAGACTGCGAAATCAAAGCGTCTGGCTCCAGCTATGGACGCTGCGCTATCCAGGCGCCCTGGTCCGGAAAAACCGCCGCCTGACTACTCGTTCTCTGCGATGCCGGCGTTCTGACCCACCACTTCTCACCCTCTCTTCCGGCTCATCCGGGCTCATCCGGAAGACCCAAACCTGCCACCCAACCCGCCACCAACGCCCGAGCGGCGTCTTGGGAGGCGCGGTACCAAAGCCCTCAGATGTTCGGTTGAATAGTGGTAATGGAAGTTGGGATCGTGGTAGTCGCGATCGCCCTGGTCGGGACCGCTCTGGCCCGGTTCACCTGGCGCCGGGGTCCCGACGAGCGCCACTCCGTTCGCGATTACCAGCACACAATCGACACGCTGCGACATATGTCCGATCGCGAAGGGCCTGTTCAGACGCGCTCGGCCGCCACTGACTCGGGTCGCCTCGCCACGGACCCTGGTCGTCCAACCGCGCCCGGTAAGACATCGAGGGCCCGGGCACAATCTGAATCCCGCTCGGCTGCCCGCGATCGAACTGCAAAGACCAGCCCGTCCGACGTCGAGCAACGCGACCATGAGCAGCGTGGACAGGCAGCCAGGCCAAGACCGACCCTTGTCTTCGACGACGTAGCCCCAACGTCCACGCGTGAACAGAAGCGTGAGACCGAGAGTGTGTCCGAATCGAGCCCGGGCGTTCCGACCAAAGAGACGAGTCCCGGGGCCGTCGGAACTGGGTCGCCGCCGCACGCCGCAGCGTCCAATGGATCACCGGCCAAGGCGGGACCCGCTTTGAACGGCGCTTCCTCGGGCCGCAAGAGGTTCGGGAGTGCCGAGCGTTCGCTTCGCAGGCATCCGAGCACCGGGCCTTCGACCGGGGGCAGCCGCTCTGCTTTGAAGGTCCTGGGGGTCGCCGT
>DASPVS010000527.1:0-5309 GCA_035622235.1 Acidimicrobiales bacterium
CAAGGGAACGATTTGTGAGCTCGAGGACAACGCGCTCGAGTCGGTGCTGCCGCGTTTGGTGACGTCGAAGGCGGAGCGTGTCGTCAGTGGCGAGTAAACCGTCGCCTCCACGCCGAGCTGCGCCTGGCCCGAGACTCCGCTCAACGCAAAATGGACCGTGTAAGTGAGCGAAGACGGGTTGACCCAGAAGGTCGATCCCTCGAGGAGTTGGATCGGGGGTCCCTGTTGAGATGGCGGGGTGTTCGCTGTGTGTGTCGTATGCCCCGTGCCAGGTGCGTCTGCGGACGCCTGCCCGGCGCTCGTCCCGATAACGGGAAGCACCGAAAGACACGCGAGGACAGGCGCAACCATGCCGACAGAACGCAGGCCGCGGCGCCGAAGGCGGGAGACACCGATCGCGATCACTCTCGCTACAGCGCAACCTCGGATCAGGTCGAGTAGGCGGGGAATGGAGCCTTGTTCAAGCATGGGGGCGGAGCGCTCCTCATCCTTTCCACCTCGGCCAGCGAGCCTACAGGTGCGCACTACCCTCGACATGGTGATACCTGAACGCATCCGCCCGCTCGTCGAGACGACGGCCGAGCTCGCCAGCCTCTTCTCTGCAGCCGGCCATCGGCTGTATCTGGTGGGTGGATCGGTGCGCGATGCCATCGTGGGAATGGGAGGATCGCAGGCCGCTTCCACGGACGGAGATATAGATCTCACGACCGACGCGCGGCCAAACGAAGTCGAGCGAATTGTGACACCCTGGGCCGACGCCGTGTGGGCGCAGGGAAAACGTTTCGGGACCATCGGGTGCCGCAAAGCCGGTCGGACATTCGAGATCACCACTCACAGGGCGGAGACGTACAACCCTGACTCACGCAAACCCGAGGTCGTCTTCGGTGACTCGGTCGAGGTCGACCTGTCCCGCCGTGATTTCACCGTGAACGCGATGGCTCTGCGGCTCCCCGACCTGGAGCTGATCGATCCCTGCGGCGGCCTGGGAGATCTGGCGGCTTCTCGCCTCAGGACGCCACTCGAGCCCGACATCTCCTTCGGCGACGATCCGCTCCGGATGATGCGTGCAGCTCGCTTCATCGCTCGGTTCGGACTCGAGCCTGACGCAGATCTCGTGCAAGCGGTCGTCGAGATGCGCGGGCGGCTCGGGATCGTGTCCGCTGAGCGCATACGTGACGAGCTCGACAAGTTGGTGGTCGTAGAGGTTCCGTCGCACGGATTGTGGTTCCTCGTGCGTACGGGCCTCGCGGCGGAGTTCCTGCCGGAGCTGCCGGCCCTCGCTGTGGAACAGGACCCGATTCATCGCCACAAAGACGTTCTCGCTCATACCTTGGCGGTCGTAGACAAGACGAGCCCTGACCGCTTGCTCCGTCTCGCCGCGTTGTTCCACGACATAGGCAAACCCGCCACCCGTTCGATTGGTCCCGGTGGTGTCAACTTCCACCATCACGAAGTGGTGGGAGCTCGCATGACCCGCGAGCGGATGACGGCGCTGCGCTACCCGAAAGACGACATAGAGACGGTCGCGCGGCTGGTCGAATTGCACCTGCGGTTCCACACTTATCGTCTGGGTTGGACCGACAAGGCAGTCCGTCGTTATGTGCGCGATGCGGGTCCTTTGCTCGATCGCTTGAACGAATTGACCCGTTGTGATTGCACCACGCGCAACGTGGCGAAAGCCAAGGGTCTGGCTCGAAGGATGGACGAGTTGGAGCGCCGCACGGAAGAGCTTCGTCGCCAAGAGGAGCTCGATGCGATCCGGCCGGACCTCGACGGACGGCAAGTCATGGAGCAGCTCGGAGTGCCCCCCGGGCCGACGGTGGGGCGCGCGCTCGACTTCTTGTTGGAGTTGAGACTGGACGAAGGACCGCTCGGAGAAGCAGAAGCTCGGCGGCGCCTGAACCAGTGGTGGGCGGATCAGCGCGAGACAGCGTCAGCTACGCATTGACCGTTCTGCGTCACTGACACACCGAGCGTTGTGTGTCACTGACGCTTCGAGCATTCTCGGTCAGCGACACACAGAGCGTTCCGGTTACGGCTTGTCCGGTCAGTCTTCCGGCCAGCTGTCACCGAGATCGCCGGCTGCGAAGGCTTCGATCATCCGAAGAGCCTCGTCGTCGTGGAACTGAACCGGAGGCGACTTCATGAAGTACGCGCTCGGCGCGACCAGCGGCCCGCCGATCCCCGCATCCAGTGCCATCTTGGCGCACCTGACTGCGTCGATTATGACGCCCGCCGAGTTGGGTGAGTCCCAAACTTCCAACTTGAGCTCGAGGTTGAGCGGAACGTCGCCGAAGTTTCTTCCTTCCATTCTGATATACGCCCACTTACGATCAGTGAGCCAAGGGACGTGGTCGGAGGGCCCGATGTGCACATCGTCGGTATCGAGCGTTTGTTCTTCGATCTGGCTCGTAACCGCTCGAGTCTTGGAGATCTTCTTGGACTCGAGTCGCTTGCGTTCCAACATGTTCTTGAAGTCCATGTTGCCGCCGAAATTGAGTTGGTAGGTGTGATCGAGCGCAAGCCCCCGGTCCTCGAACAAACGTGTGAGTACGCGGTGGACTATCGTCGACCCGACTTGGCTCTTGATGTCGTCCCCGACGATGGGAAGCTTCGCTTCTCGGAAGCGGCGTGCCCACTCCGGGTCACTGGCGATGAACACCGGAATCGCGTTCACCAAGGCGACCCCTGCTTCGAGGCAGGCCTCCGCGTAGTGGCGCTGAGCCTGCTCTGAGCCGACAGGGAGAAAGCCGACAAGCACGTCCGCTCGGGTGTCTGAGAGAACCTTTGCGACGTCGACGGGTTCGGCCGGTGACTCTTCGACGGAGTCCCGGTAGTACTCGCCCAGCCCATCGAAGGTGGGGCCGCGCTGCACCGTCACGTCGAGGTGCCCGACAGGAGCAAAGCGGATCGTGTTGTTGTGGCTAGCGAAAACGGCCTTGGAGAGATCGGTACCGACCTTGGCAGCGTCCACGTCGAAGGCAGCGACGAACTCTACGTCCCGCACGTGGTATCCGCCGAGCACGACGTGCATGAGTCCCGGGACATCCTCGGAGGGATCCGCGTCCCGGTAGTACTCCACGCCCTGCACCAGCGAGCTTGCGCAATTGCCGACGCCGGCGATGGCGACTCGTACCTTGCTCATGAAGTGGCTCCTTCCATGTCCTGCATGTCGTTCTCTATGACGTTCTGCATGTCGTCCATGTCGTCGTTCTGTAAGTCGTCTTGCCGCACCTCGCCTTCGACCGAACGACCCTTCGCCCGCTCCGCCTCTATGAGCCGGTCGAGCCAGGAGATCTCTCGTTCGGTCGAGTCCGTCGTGTGTTCCGCGAGCAGGCGGGCGTAGGGGTCGAGGCCCTGGGACCCCCCGGCGGTAACGGCCCGCGCATTGGCGAGATCGTCGGCGAGCTGCGCACGACGCCTCTCGAGCAACCTCAGCCTCCCGTGGGGGGTGAGATATCTGGCGAACGCCAGCCTCAAACCGAAGCTCCGTGCGTCGTCGCCGTCCGAAGAGGGATCGCGTTCCAGCAGCTCTGCGAAAAGCCGACGGCCGCTGTCGGTGATCCGGTACACCTTTCGGCCGCGCCGACCTCTTCCAGAAGCCGCTCGCCTCGATCGCATCGCCGCCCGTTCACCGCTCAGCGATCCGGTCATCGGGACCGTCCTGACGCCGCCCGAAATACCAGCGTCCGCGGTGCTCTCCACTGCGCCCGCCCTCTCGAGACGGCCCAGGGCCGGGTACAGCGAACCGAACGACACGTTGAAAAGCAACCCGAGCTGGTCGCGAAGCCTTTTTCGGATCTCGTACCCGTGAAGCTCCTGCCCATCAAGAAGGCCGAGGATCGCCATTTCGAGCATCAGGCAGTCACCGTGCCCGGTCGCGAGAGGTCACGGGCTCTTTCAACGGACCTGGGAATCCGAGAAGGAATCAGGGGGGTCGTCCTCATGGCTCCACTACGCATCGCTTCGATCTATCGATCCGATATATCGGACCGTTGCTCGTTACCATAGCGAATCGGCGAGGGCCCGCGCGCCATCGGCTCGAAGTCGCCACTTTCGGACCTGTTTTTCGAGGTTCCCTTAGGGCCAATACGGGCGGGCGGGCAGTACCCTGTGCTCGATGAGCTTCGGGCCGTCTGCACTACGAGGAGTTCCGGTATCGGGCACGGGAGGGCGTGTCGAGTACCGGCTCGCCCGAAACGCCGTGGTCAGCGAGTTCCAAAAGGGCAGGCTTTCGAAGGTCGACGTCTGCGACGCCCACCCTGAGCTACTTCGCGCCGCTCGCAACGTGGGCACTCCGCTTCCGGAAGAGTGCCCCATCTGCGAGGAGACCAATCTCGTCCACGTCACGTATGTCTTCGGTCGGAGGTTGCCGCCCAACGGGCAGTGCCCGGGCAGTGCGACGGAGTTGGCGCGCCTCTGTCGCCGGGCGGACGAAGTCGCTTGTTACGTGGTGGAGGTCTGCCCTGAGTGTGCGTGGAACCATCTAGCGCGGATGTATCCGGCCGGAGGCCGACATCGGACGTCCCGCAGTCGATCCGCAGGCCGCACGGGTTGAGCACCGAAGGCGAGGACCGGGCGGGCTGAAGGCGCCGCGTGACCTTCGGGTCCGTGATCGGGCAACATGGACCGGTTCGCCATATCCGACGACACGATCCCGGGGGGACCGGTGGGCATTTCCCGACCAGACAGAGGATCCGACCGGTCCCAGGGGGCCGGTGGGAGGCCGCCGAGCTCAAAGGGCCAGCAGGGCTCTTCGAGCCGCTCCGGATCGGCTAGGGGCAAGTCCTCTACTTCATCGGGGCGACCGTCCTCAGCTCGTCCCTCAGCACGTCCGCCCTCGACTAGGCCTTCTGGCTCTGGTGGTAAGGGGCGACCCCCGCGCCCGCCGGCGGAACGTCCGGGGTCCGCTCCGAGCCGCTTCAGCCCGAGCACCATCATTTTCGGGGTCATCGCAGTCGTGGTCGTCGTCGTGATCGTGATCGTGCTCGTCGCTACCGTCGGGGGTAACAACAAGCCCGCCTCCTCCTCCACCGGCTACCCCGCCGTAACGCCCGCCGATCCCGCCGTGGTGCACACCCTCGCCACGATTCCCCAGTCGGTTTGGAACGCTGTGGGCAGCGGCTCCAGCCAGGTGGTCCCCGGAGCCTTCGAGGCGAAGAGCGGCCAGCCTCCGCTGACGATCGCGGGCAAGCCGGGGGCTGTTTTCGTCGGGGGCCTGTTCTGCCCGCTCTGCGGTGCGGACCGATGGGCCATGGTGACAGCGTTCAGCCGTTTCGGGACTTTCGACGGGCTGCAGCAGACGACGT
>DASPVS010000528.1:0-7792 GCA_035622235.1 Acidimicrobiales bacterium
CTCGAGTCGGTTCCGCTGGGTGGCTGACGAGAGGCCTTGCCTCCGGTCCCACAGTCCCACGGAGTCCCACGGGGATGTGCGGGTTGACAAACCCACCCGCCTAGGTAGATAATGGGTTTGTGAAGTTGACATTGGCTGAGATCCGCAGACGAGTCGAGAACGAGGGCGATGCCTACAAGCTCCTGGAGGAGCTGCGCTGGCCCAATGGCCCGATCTGCCCCCACTGCCACAACGAGAAGGCGTATTTCCTCCAGCCCAAGAACGGTGTGGCTCGGGCCACAGGCCCCAAGAAGACGATGAGCCAGCGCCGAGTCTGGAAATGCGCCAAGTGCCGCAAGCAGTTCTCGGTCCTTACCGACACGATCTTTCACGGCACCAAGGTCCCGATCGAGACCTGGCTGATGGTCATGGTTCAGATGTGCTCGGCCAAGAACGGGATCAGTGCCCGAGAGATTGAGCGGATGCACGAAGTCACCCCAGAGACGGCCTGGTTCATGCTCCACCGTCTTCGCGAGGCCATGAAGCGTGAGCCATTGGTGGACATGCTCCGCGGGACGATTGTGGCCGACGAGACGTACATCGGTGGTAACCCGAAACGGATGAACAAGCCAGCTCGCGCGATCAACTACAAGCTCAAGATGACGCCAAAGGCGAAGTTCGACCGGGGAACCGCCAAAACGCCCGTGCTCTCGCTGGTCAACGTCGAGACAGGCGAAGTGCGATCCCGCGTCGTCCCCAGGGTCGACGGTAACAACCTCCGCAAGGTCATCTCAGAACAAGTGGACGTGGCGGGTAGCACCCTCTGGACCGACGAGGGTTCCTGGTACAACCAGGTCGGCAAAGAGTTCCAGGCCCATGAGACCGTCAATCACTCCCAAGAGGAGTACGTCGACTGGATCACGGGAGCGAGCACGAACAGGGTCGAGGGCTACTTCTCACAGTTGAAGCGCAGCATCGACGGGACGCATCACCACGTTTCGGTACAGCACCTGCCGAGATATCTGACCGAGTTCGACTTTCGCTACTCGACTCGCAAGATGCGAGACAGCGAACGGGTACAGGCGATGGTGGATCGGTCGGCTGGACGCAGACTCAGCTATCGGCCACTACGGGACCGGTGACTCTGCGAATTCGCACCACCACTAAGAGTGCGCGCGAAGAGTGGTGGCGCGTTCCCCTCTCGCGCGCATAAACTGAGTGGAACCAACGGGAATTGAACCCGTCCGGCGAGCTTTCCAAGGGCGCCCCGGGCGAACCTGCTGGTCCCAGTCAGGGGGAGCCGGACCTTGGCCCACTGGTTGTGGGTATGGGGTCCGGTCCCCTGACCGCCTCGTTCTGGGTCGCACCGGCAGTGCGATTCCCAGATCGACCCTCAGGCTTCGTGAAAGATCTGGCCCAGGTTTTCAGGCTCCGAAGCCACACGAACTCGACTCCCGGCCCTCGGTCCAGTTACTTCAGCGCTTGGACCATTTAGATCTACACAGAGGATGCCGCCCTCCATGTAAGCCGGATAGCGTCTAGCAACGCTGGTATCGATGTCGTAGTAGTTGGTGAACGAACGGCCACCGACAAGAAATCCTGAATCGCGCTTCTGATCCGGTGCCCGAACGGGATAGGCGTGTGGTTGACCAGGTTCCGTAGCACGAACCCCGATGATCCGTTCCTTTTTTGCATAAAGCAGCTCGACTGCTTCAGGTTTCCCGAGTGCTTCGTACGCCGCCTGGTTGAACCCCATCCCCCCGCGTATCTGAAGCGTCATCGTGGGGCTTTTCTGGATCGTGCCCCGACGCCTTGTGAAGACTTCGAACTTTGGCATCACTAAATTCCCTGGTCATCCTATAGGAGGAACAATACCATCCCTGGGCTATCTAATCGCGCGATCCCATGTGCTGACAAAATACTTGGCAATGGATACCCGAGGGTGGACCCAGGTAACAGTGAGAGGACCTACGCTAGGCCCGTGCCGCGCAACCAGCACCACCCCAGCCCCGAGGAGCGCGACGAGCGGGTGAAGGTCGATCTGCGTCCAGACGAATTCATCGCTGGCGCTGCTCAGGCTGGCCCGCATCCCGACGAGGACGAAGGGGACGAAGAGTCCGCAGACGAGGACTAAGTACCCACCAACGGCATCTCGTACACCGTGCGCAATAGGTGCTCGGTGATCTGGAGGGTGACCCGAGACTCTGCCTCTGTCGATTGCGGCAGCTCGTGTGCTGCGCCATTGCCCCGATCTCGCACCTGATCGATCACGGGCTTGAGACCGGGAGCCACATATCCAGCCGAATCTAGGTCGTTCACATAGACGTAGAACTTCTCGCCCGGACTGCTGCCAGCCTTATCGACCGCAACGTGCATGAGGATCTTGCGGCACATAACCTCCGACGCGGTGTAGGCGGCGACGTTGTGAGATACCCGAGCCTCCCTCCAAGCGTTCTTCACTTCGTCCGGTAGGCCCTTCACTTCGCTACCAGCCGGGGGAGGTGGGTAGATGACCGCCGGTTGCCCGCTGCCCGGGCTGATCGTGACACTGCCAGCCTGGCAATGGGGGCAGAGGAGGAAGGTGCTCCGTCCTGCCCTATTGATCTCTGCTGCTTTGACCATGACTCCGCAGTCACCGCAGGTAATGAGCACGAAGCCAAGCTAGGACCCCATTCTGGGTTTGTCAACCCGCACATCCCCAGTCCCACACCGAACATGTGTTCGCAACTACACTCCTGTCAGTTGATCGGTCAGTGGTGAAGTTCGGTGGACAGCGTTCGGTTGATGGAGGTCCAAGGGATCCGAGGGAGCTGTCACACCCCTCCCGTAGGTTCAGCCCCGGTCGGAGCAAAGCCGGTGAAGCGATAAAGGAGAGGCAAACCGACATGGAACGTGACAAGGCACTCGACATGGCCTTGAGTCAGATCGAGAAGCAGTTCGGCAAGGGATCGATCATGCGGATGGGTGAGAACGCCAATATGGCGGTCGAGTCCATTCCGACCGGAGCAATGGCCCTCGACATGGCGTTGGGAGTGGGCGGTCTTCCCCGAGGCCGGATAGTGGAGATCTACGGGCCCGAGTCCTCGGGTAAGTCGACGCTTGCGATGCATGCCGTCGCGGAAGCGCAGCGAAATGGGGGGATCTGCGCGTATATCGACGCGGAACATGCGATGGATCCGACCTATGCACAGGCGATCGGTGTCAACATCGATGATCTCCTGATCTCGCAACCAGATACCGGAGAACAGGCGCTCGAAATCGCGGACATGTTGATCCGCTCGGGTGCGCTCGACATCATCGTGGTCGACTCTGTCGCCGCACTCACGCCGAGAGCGGAGATCGAGGGGGAGATGGGCGACGCCCACGTGGGCTTGCAGGCCCGGCTCATGTCCCAGGCACTGCGGAAGCTCACCGGAACCCTCTCCAAGTCCAACACGATCGCGATCTTCATCAACCAGCTCCGCGAGAAGGTGGGAGTTGTGTACGGCTCGCCTGAGGTTACGACCGGTGGACGTGCGCTCAAGTTCTACGCGTCGATACGCCTGGACATCCGTCGCATTGAACAGATCAAAGACGGTGGCGACGTGATCGGGAGCCGGACGCGGGTGAAGGTCGTGAAGAACAAAGTCAGCCCTCCCTTCAAACAAGCTGAGTTCGACATCATGTACGGAACCGGCATAAGTCGCGAGGGATCTCTTCTCGACGTCGGCGTGGAGCTGGGCCTCATAAAGAAGTCGGGAGCCTGGTTCACCTACGAGGGTGAGCAACTCGGCCAGGGTCGCGAAAAAGCGAAGGAATTCCTTCGGGAAACTCCCGAATTAACGGTCGAGATAAACGAGCGCATTCGCTCGCAGGTCGCGGCCACGGTGCTGCCTGCCACTGCGAAAGTCGGTTCGTCCGCGGACGAAGACGCCCCCATCTCTCTCGACTGAACGAGCCTGCCGGTCGGTTCGTTCGCTCGGGCCGACCGACGGAGGTGCTGACGAATCGGGCCGACCGGCGGTGCTGACATCTCCGGGTCGCATGTACCCCGGCTGGAAATACTGTGGCCGAATCCGGGAGACCCTGTTGTCGGATACCGGAGGCGCTATGGGGCTGTCGTTACCTGGATGTACGACGGGACCATCTCCACCCACGTGTTTCCGGGTTGTAGCGGGATCGTCGATCCGTCGCTGGCGACGAGATCCATCGGGCTGTCGATGGATGCGCGTTGCCAAGTGCCAGTGATGGCTTTTCCGTTTCGGAGGACGGTCACGGCGCCTCCGCTTGTCGG
This sequence comes from Acidimicrobiales bacterium, assembly GCA_035622235.1. Classification (GTDB taxonomy): domain Bacteria; phylum Actinomycetota; class Acidimicrobiia; order Acidimicrobiales; family UBA8190; genus DASPVS01. The sequence continues at coordinate 4,253 of DASPVS010000528.1, forward strand.
ATCGACTTCGACCTCATAGCCACCGAGGTCGTTCTCGAGCCACGGACCCGTGCTGGTCTGGACCATTTGTACGACGACGTTCGTAGCGGCGATGGGCGCACCGGTGGTGGCATCGGTTTCGGGCAATCCGGAATAAGCGAGAAGCCATTGGTTGCTCTTCGCGCTCCAGGTCCATGTCTCATCACTGGTTCCTGAAAAGGGAATGTGAATCGACGCGACCGCTGTGCCCGGCGGTGGCAGGTCCGAGTAGGAGAACACGGGGGCAGGAGGTGTCGTGTCCTGCGGTTCCAGGCCCCATGCGGCGGACGTCGAAACGTACGTGTTGTACGGGGGGTATCGAGTGGACAGCCGTTGGACGATGGCCCCGTGAGTGAAGAGATCGTCGTTGTACAGGTTCGCTTCATCGAGCATCTCGATGATCGGGTCGATTCCACCCGCATGAATGAAGATCGGTTTGCTCAACTGGTCCAGAATCCCGACGTCCGGGTACCTCGCCGACCTCACCGGTCCGACAAGACTCGCCTCCTGGCACTGAAAGACCGCCACAAAGCGCGTGATACCACCTTCAACCGGCTCCTCGAAGACGATGTCGGCCTGGTCGAGACCCGATTGAGGCCGGGCGTCGGGGTAGTTGTCGACCTTGATGGCCAAGGCGGGACGCTCGGGGACGACCCCGCCCGGCGCAGGGCTGCCGGTCAGAGGACAGTTCGCGGCCGGCTTCGACTTCACCGCGATCGTCGCGCTCTTGGAAGGAGTCGCTGCCGCAGTCCGGTGGGTCGGAGCGAGCGCCAGGGCTATTCCCGCAGCAACGAGGAGGACGGCCACGACAGCCACCGCGACCGGCAAGGGGTTCGACCACCAGGCTCGTTTCGCGTGAAGCCCGCGCTTGCCCGAGCTCTTCCCGGATGCTCCGCCCGGCTTACCCTGTCGTTCGTCCACTGGCCATCTGCTTCGAATCGACGCGACCTGTGAGCTCGGGCCGGGTCGTTTTCCGGGGCAGGTTACAGGTTGGGTCCTCGTCGTCTGGGGATGGAAAGACACCAGGAACCCCGACTTTCGAATCTGCCGCCGTCGGTGAGCAAGGACTAGCGTCGCCTGGTGCTCTCCCACTGGGACCTGCCGCCTTGGGCCAAGAGGGTCAGCGCTTCGATATTGAACTGGGCGTGGGACCTGGCGTGTGACCTCGGCACTGTCGGTCACACGCACCCGCGAGCGGGGCGGTTCGGTTCCTTTGGAGAGGGGAGCCTCCTCGCGTTCCCGCCCGGTGTCGTCTACAACCAGCAGTGGATCCACATAGGGCGGGGCACGATAATCGGGCCGCGGGTATCGCTCACTGCCGGGATGGCCCCTGGTCAGGAGATGATCACCGACCCGGTAATCTCGATCGGGGACCGGACGATCATCGGAAGAGGGAGCCACATAGTCGGGCACCTGAGCATCGAGATCGGTGACGACGTTCAGACAGGGCCCTATGTGTACGTCACCGACCAGAACCACGCTTACCTGGATCCGGATACTCCGATCGGGCGCCAGTGGCCCACAGAATCCCCGGTCGTCGTGGGTTCGGGCAGCTGGCTCGGAGCGGGGGTCGTCGTGCTCCCCGGCTCCCGGATCGGGCGCAACGTGGCCGTGGGTGCGGGGTCCGTCGTGACCGGTGAATTACCGGATCATTGTGTGGCGGTCGGCACCCCCGCACGGGTCGTCAAACGCTATCTTGCTCAACGGGGTTGGACCGATGTCGACTCGCTCAAGGATGGACCTGACACGGTCGATGCCTCGATCTGAGGCCGCCCGTGGCGGTCGGGGGGGAAGTGAAACATGTCGGATGACGGGCTGGCTGTAGCCGAAGTGAGCTCGAGCAATCATCACATCCTGCACATGCCGTCCCCGCGCGACTTCGTGAGGCACGCGCTTCCGTCGATCCTCGAAAGCACCATCGTCCCCGGATTGATCTTTTACGCCGTCCTCCTCGCTTCTGGGTTCAAGGGTGCCGTCGTGGCTGCTCTGGCATGGTCGTATCTGGCCGCCGGTCGCCGCGCCATCCGTCGAGAACGAATGCCTGCTCTTCTCCTCCTCGGCATCGTCCTGTTGACAGCGCGGACACTCATATCGTTCGTCACCGGTAGCGCGTTCTTGTACTTCATCCAGCCAACAGCGGGCACAGCGGTCGTCGCGGTTCTCTTCGGGGCCTCTGCGTTGTTGGGTAGACCGATCATCGAGCGGTTGGCGCACGATTTCTGTCCTCTCGATCCAGAGGTCATGGCGCGTCCGTTCGTCCGGCGGTTTTTCCTGCGGCTCTCGGTCCTCTGGTCGATTGTCCTGCTGACAAACGCGGGTTTCGTCCTCTGGCTCTTGTTCGAGTCGTCGTTGAAGGCGTTTGTTGTCGAGCGAGCCGTAGTGAGCTATGTGCTCACGGGCGGGGGAATCGTCCTCTCGACGCTGTGGTTCGTGCGAACCATGCGGGGGGCGGGTATCTCGGTGCGTTGGAGCCTCAAAGGAATGCCGGCCGTCGTTCCGGTGGAAGTCGCCGTCGACGGATTGGCCAGCGCTCCCAACGGGAATGTTGGGGAGTCGCAAGCCGTTTACTGGCATTAAGACGGTTTAGTTCCGGTAGCGGTATCGGACTTCCAAGCTGTGCGGTCCGTTGTGCGCGCGCGTCTTGGATGTGAACAGACCCGACCGGTCCCAGAGAGGAAGTTCGCATGCCCGCTGTAACGGTTGACGACGTATCCACGCTTCCAAGGCTTGCCGAGAGCGACCCGGCGATCGCGATTGAGCGCCCGGTTCTCTCGATCACGGCCGCTCCGAAAGGGCTCGAAGGTGAGGGCTTCCCGGTCCGTCGCGCTTTCGCCGGCGTGGACCTGCGACGCCTGGATCCGTTCATCCACATGGACCAGATGGGCGAGGTCGAATACGCCCCGGGCGAGCCTAAGGGAACCCCGTGGCACCCGCACCGAGGATTCGAAACCGTCACCTACATGATCGACGGGACGTTTCAGCATCAGGATTCGATCGGTGGCGGCGGGCTGATCACCAACGGAGACACGCAGTGGATGACCGCTGGCTCGGGGATCTTGCATATCGAGCGTCCGCCTGACGAGCTGGTGGCGAGCGGCGGATTGTTCCACGGCATTCAGCTTTGGGTGAACCTCCCCAAGGCCGACAAATGGGCCGAACCCCGTTACCAGGACATCGGTGCGGGAAACGTCGAGTTGCTCGCTTCGCCCGACGGGGGGGCCTTGATCAGGATCATCGCCGGAGACGTGGGAGGCCACCACGGTCCTGGCGTGACCCACACACCCATTGCGCTCGCCCACGTGACGGTGGAACCCGGCGCGACGGTGGTCCTTCCATGGGAACGAACCTTCAACGCGCTGGCGTATGTGCTCGGCGGGGACGGTCATGTGGGCACGGACCGCCGACCGTTTCAGACTGGGCAACTCGTCGTATTCGGAGCCGGAGATGTCTTCACGCTTTCTGCCTCACCGAAGCAAGACTCACGACACCCTGCGCTCGACGTCCTCGTACTCGGTGGAAAGC
>DASPVS010000529.1:0-4534 GCA_035622235.1 Acidimicrobiales bacterium
AATCGTCGGTTCTCTGGTCTTTGACTCGATCGAAGGTCAGCGAGACAGCGTGGTGTTCACGTCAGGCTTGGTTGTCGAGCTCGTCGATCTGTCGCGCAAGGGCGAGGTCGAGGTTCGTGAGACCACCTGCGTCGTGTGTGCTCAGATGCAAAGTGACACGATTCCAGCGGATATCGATGTCGGGATGGTGGCCGGCGGCTTCCGCAAGTTCCCCCACGGCGTTCACGTAAGCAAGTGAATCCGCGAAATTACGCCCGGTGACCACCTTGCACAGCTCTCGGCCTTGGCGTTCCCATCTGAGCGCTGAACCGGCGATCGCCTCATCGACTGCTGCGTCATCGAGGATGTCCACCGCTGAAAGATTAACGAGAGAACGCGGTCCAGGATCGGTCAGTGAGTTCAACCAGGATGCGTCATCTCTTCGGGACGAACCGCTTGGTCGAACTCCTCTGCGGTCAGGTATCCGAGAGACAGACAGGCTTCTTTGAGTGTCATGTCTTCCGCGTGCGCCTTCTTCGCCACCTCCGCGGCCTTGTCGTAGCCGATCAGAGGAGTGAGAGCGGTCACCAGCATCAGAGAGCTTTCGAGGTGATGCTGGATCCGTTTCAGGTCGGGTTTTATACCGTCGATAGCGAAACGCGTAAATGAGGAGCAAGCATCTGTGAGCAGGCGAATTGAGTGTAGGACGTCATATGCGATCACCGGCTTGCAGACGTTGAGCTCCAAATTGCCTCTGCTGCCGGCTATCGCAACTGCAGCGTCGTTACCCATGACCTGGATGCACACCATGATCATGGCCTCACATTGGGTTGGATTCACCTTTCCGGGCATGATCGAAGATCCGGGCTCGTTGGGAGGCAGGATCAGCTCTCCGAGTCCCGCCCTGGGCCCGGACCCGAGCCAACGAATGTCGTCAGCGATCTTCGTCAGCGAAACCGCGAGCGTCCTTAAAGATCCGCTCGTCTGCACCAGGGCATCGTGGGCCGCCAAGGCGGCGAACTTGTTCGGTGCAGAGACAAACGGAAGCCCCGTGATCTCCGCGATGTGGCTGGCAGCCCTTGCCCCGAACTCCTTGTGTGTGTTCAAGCCGGTCCCAACGGCTGTTCCTCCCAAAGCCAACTCGAAAAGGCCTGGAAGCGTCTGTTCGATCCTGCCGATGTCCGCGTCGAGCTGAGCTACGTACCCGGAGAATTCCTGCCCTAGTGTCAGAGGCACCGCATCCATGAGGTGGGTGCGACCGATCTTCACGATGTTCTCGAACTCCACTGCTTTTTCTTGGAGCGAATCGCGAAGTGCTCCGACCGTGGGGATCAATTGCCGAACCAGCTCGTCGACGACGGCCATGTGCGTGGCGGTCGGGAAGGTGTCGTTCGACGACTGGGACATGTTCACGTGATCGTTCGGATGGACGGGAGCCTTCGAGCCCAACTCGCCACCCATCAACTCGATTGCTCTGTTCGAGATGACCTCGTTGGCATTCATGTTCGTCTGCGTGCCGCTCCCGGTCTGCCAGACCCGCAGCGGGAACTGATCGTCCAACTCGCCACGAGCCACTTCTCGCGCTGCTTCGATGATCGGCTCGGCCAGCGCCTCGTCGAGCATTCCCAACTCGACGTTGGTGAGGGCGGCCGCCTCCTTCAGGACTCCTATCGCGTGGATCAACGGTCGCGGCATCACGTCTTCACCGATCGAGAAGTGCAGCAACGAGCGAGCAGTCTGAGCTCCCCAGTAACGGTCGTCCGGGACCTCAATCGGACCCATGGAGTCTGTCTCTGTTCGCACGTCGAGCACGTTACCCCTCGCAACCACCTCTTCTCGGCGCAAGACTTGTCCGGTACGCCCAAAAGAGACTCGGCAATTGCCAAGGAGGATCGACCATGGCTGCGCAGTTCAACAAGGGTGCGATCGCGCTGATCGAACGCCCGGTGCTCGGGAACCTCGCAACCGTCGGCTCGGACGGACACCCCCATGTCACGCCGGTCTGGATAGATCACGACGGCGACGACGTCATATTCAACACGGCTGAAGGTCGGGTGAAGGCCAAGGACGTGCACCGAAACCCGAAGGTGGCCATGTCCATCGTCGCCCCCGAAGACCCTTATCTGGTCGTGGCCTTCCAGGGGACCGTGGTCGATATCACGACCGATGGCGCGGACGCGCACATCGACGCTCTTGCGAAGAAGTATCTCGGCTTGGACGAATACCCGCTTCGAACAGACGGTGAGGTACGCATCAAGGTTCGGATTCGACCCGATCGGGTGGTGACCCAGCCCGCTCAATGACAGTCACGTTGTAGCTCGGGCGTGTCACGTGGTAGCTCGGGCGTGTCACGTGGTAGCTCGGGCGGCCCATTAGCGTCGAACACGTGATCGTAGGTGTGCCGACGGAGATCAAACCCGGCGAGAAGAGGGTCGCGATCACTCCCCATGGAGTGCGAGAGCTCGCAATCGCCGGACACCGGGTTCTCATCGAAGCAGGAGCCGGAGCAGGCTCGTCGATACCGGACGACAACTTCTCGAGTGCCGGTGCGACCCTCGTAGACGCGAGCGCCGTCTGGGAGTCGGACCTGGTTCTCAAGGTAAAGGAACCGCAACCGGAAGAATTCTCCCAACTGCATCCCGGGTTGATCCTGTTCACCTATCTCCACCTCGCTGCCTACCCGGATCTCGCCAAAGCTCTTCTCGGCTCCTGCACGATCGCCTTTGGGTACGAGACCGTTCGACTGGCTTCAGGGGCTCTGCCGCTTCTCGCTCCGATGAGCGAGGTCGCAGGGCGGCTCGCGCCGCAGGCGGGAGCACACTTCCTCGAAAGCGCGAGCGGGGGGCGTGGCGTCTTGCTCGCGGGCGCGCCGGGCGTTCGGCCGGGAAGGGTGGTGGTAATCGGCGCCGGGACCGTGGGCCTCAATGCTGCGTGGATCGCGCAAGGAATGGAGGCCGAGGTTTTTCTCATCGACCGCGATCTGGATCGGCTCAGAGTGGTGGACCAGATTCACCGTGGAAGGATCATGACACTGGCGTCCAACCGCACCGTCATCGAAGGCGCGATCGCAGAAGCCGATCTTCTGATCGGAGCGGTGCTCGTGCCCGGCGGGCGCGCCCCTGTGGTCGTAGATGAGGAGATGGTGCGCCTGATGCAGCCCGGTTCGGTGATCGTGGATGTAGCAGTAGACCAAGGTGGCTGCGTCGAGACGACGGTCGAAACGACCCACGAGAATCCTGTCGTCGAGCACTTCGGAGTCCTCCACTATGGCGTTGGGAACATGCCGGCGGCGGTCCCGCACACTTCCACCTATGCCCTCACGAACGCGACGTTTCCCTACGTGGCCGAACTCGCCGGCGACGGATTTCGTGAAGCCGCCCGAGCTGATTCCGCGTTACGCGCCGGGCTCGCGACCTTCGGTGCAAGGCTCACTAACGCTGCGACGGCTGAAGCGCTCGGCCTGCCCTTCACAGAGCCCGAGACGGCGCTCGACTTGACCAAGACCGAATAACCGGCATCGGCAGCACTTCAGTTGTCGTCGAGGCGCTGTCGGAATCGACGCGAGCCCAACACTGCGGCGCCCAGGTCGCGCACCCTGCGCGCCAGCGAAGAGTCCGAAGTCACGACCACGACCGACGCCGTGTCGTCCGTCTGTTGTAGGTATGCGACGATGGCATCGTCTGCGGCGTCCGGTCCTCCGGGTGCGAAGATCACCCGCACCCCCGACGCATCGCCACTTCTTACTTCTTCGTTCGCACCTTTCCCGTCGAAGAACACCGTCAGTTCCTGGTCTTGCAGTTCTCGGTCTGCGCCACGCGCGCGTGCGAGGTCCGCGACAAGCCTCCTCCTCGCCGATTCGCGATCGCGCCACCAACCATCGGGTTTCACACCGATCACATTGTTTCCGTCGACCACGTATTCGATGCGACCCTCCAACCGCTTCTCAAACTCGCGACGAACCTTCAACGAACCGAGCCGTCACGCCTTGTGCGGCGCCCCAGAGTGGTTCCCCGTCTGAGACCACCACCCGTGATTTTCACGTGCCATTCCCGCGTCGGCCAATTGCTCCAAACACAACGACACTTGCCCGATCGTGAGCCCACAACGTCCCACGATGTCGTCGACCGGACTCGGATCGTGGCCGACGGCACCCAGAACCCGGTGCGCCATAGGCGTGATCTGTTTCGACGCCACCGGCAAGTTCGTTTGAACTTTAGATCTGTCGGGGTGCGTACGAACGGTGTGGTCGGCGGAAATGGCGAGCTCCACGGCGGTGAGAACGTGGTCGGCTCCCAAAGCCGGCGACGCTCCATCGGCGATCAGGGCGTTCGTCCCCTCGGACGCAGCGCTCTGTATCGATCCCGGAACAGCCATCACGGATTTTCCTCGCTCGGTCGCTGCGACGGCGGTGAGCAGAGCACCGCCTGTCTTGTGCGACTCGACGACGACCACCACATGAGAAATGGATGCAACGATGCGGTTGCGCACCGCGAATCGCCACGCGGCGGGCGGCACGCCTGGTGGCATTTCTGTCAGCAAGGCGCCTCTCGCAGCG
>DASPVS010000530.1:0-5002 GCA_035622235.1 Acidimicrobiales bacterium
GGCGCTTCGGACGTGAACGCACCAAGTCCTCTGAGCAGCCCGTCGGCGTAAGTCCCGATTCCACCGGGCACTTCTCGCCGCAACTGCTCGGCGACGATCGCTATCTGTTTCACGGCCGATCTGGTTCGAGGTGCGAACCTGAAGTTGGCGATCCCGAAGTTGGCGGTCTCGAAGTTGGCGGTCTCGAACTCACGGACTTCGAAATTCCGGCGCTCATCGATCGAACTTTGCATCTGCATACAACCGAACGAGGCCCGCGGCTGTTTCCTGCCATGTGAAGTCGGCTGCTCTCGTCTTTCCGAGCTCGACCAACCTGTTCACCACGGATCTGTCGCGGAGCAACGTGTCGATTGCGTGAGCTAGAGCCTCGGGATCCCCGGGTTGGACCAGAAGAGCCGCGTCTCTGACGATCTCAGGCACTGCTCCGGCGATGGTGGCGACGACGGGCACCCCGGCAGACATCGCTTCGAGGGGTGGAAACCCGAACCCCTCGTAGAGCGACGGGAACACGAGCGCCTGGGCGCCACTGAGCACTGCCTCCAACACTTCGTCGGGCGGATACAGGAGCCGGAGAATTCTGGACCGAAACGGCGACTGCTCGATTGCGGCGTCAAAGGCTCGTGTGCCCCAACCATCCGCGCCAGCGATAACGAGACAGAGGTCGGGGTGCTCCTCTGCCAGCTTGTCGAAAGCTCTGACGAGGCCCGGGTAGTCCTTTCGCGGCTCCACGGTGCCGATGGAAAGCAGGTACCGTTCGCATCCGTCAGGCAGATCCACTTTGAAGTTCGAGCGCCTTACGTCGCGCTCGAAACTCGTCGGCGTGCTCGCCGAGCGCGCTCCGTGGTACACCACCCGCACTCGGTCCGGATTAGCGCCGAATTCGGAGATCACCTCCTCGGCCACGAATCTAGAAGGAGTGTGGACCCATGCACCCTCTCGAACCGCCTTTCGAACGAGCTGAGGGTAGACAAGCGTCGCGTGGTCGCACAGTTCCGGGAAACGCACCGTGGTCAGGTCGTGGACCGTGACGACCCGAGCCGCACTTTTCGTCGGGGGAACGACAAAGTTTGTGCCGTGTACAACCGATGTTCGTCCGATGAACCATTCACACGGCGGAAAGCCCGTGTACCTCCAAGCCAGATGGAGCGGGCGCGCCGGCATCGCGCGCTGATGTGCGCGCACACCCACCGGTAAGAACGCCGGAAGCCTCCTGCGACGCCTCCAGCTGATCGCGAACGCACTGACTTCCACATCGCCGCGAGCGCCGAGCGCGGAGAGAGCGCCCTCACAGAAGCGCCCGACCCCGCTTCGAACGCCGAGCATCGCAGTCGCTTCGACGGCGACCGCGATGGAACTACCCGACCGAGCCGCTCGATCCCCTGTGTCCCCTCGCTCCGGCACCCGGGGGAGCCTTGCACATCTGGCCGTTAGCCTTGCCGCGATGATCACGGCCATCGCAGGAGGCGTGGGGGCTGCACGGATGCTTCGTGGCCTCGTACGTGTCGTGCCGCCGGAGGAAGTGACGGCAGTCGTCAACACGGGGGACGACACCGTCTTGCACGGGCTCTACATCTGTCCGGACCTCGACACCGTCACGTACGGGCTCGCAGGATTGTCCGACGAGGACCGGGGCTGGGGACTTGCCGGTGAGAGCTGGACGGTCATGGACACGCTCGAGCGCCTGGGCGGCGAGGCATGGTTCCGACTCGGTGACCGCGACCTCGCGACACATCTGTTCCGCACGCAAAGGCTTTCCGAGGGTGTGACCCTCACTCAAGTGACCGCTGATCTTTGTGCCTCGCTGGGGGTGCAAGCTTGCCTCCTCCCGATGTCGGAGGACCCGGTCCGTACTCGCTTCGAGATCGAGCCGGGAGTCGAGATCGCGTTCCAGGACTATTTCGTCCGCCGGCACCACTCGGTCACGGTAAGGGCGATCCGGTTCGAAGGTGCCGACCACGCCAAGCCATCCCCTGGAGTGATCGACGCGATTTCGAGCGCTGAACGGATAGTCATCTGCCCCTCCAACCCCCTGATCTCGATTGGACCAGTTCTGGCGGTGCCAGGCATCGAAGACGCACTTACAGCGCGACGATCGAATGTCGTGGCCGTCTCGCCGATCGTCGCGGGAGCGGCTCTCAAGGGACCGGCCGACCGCCTCTTGACCGAGCTCGGACACGAGTCGTCGGTTGTGGGGGTAGCGCGTTGCTACGCCGGCTTTGCCGGCACACTGGTAATAGACGAAGCCGATGCGCAGCTCGCGAACCGGGTCGAGTCGGAGGGATTGAGATGCGTGGTCGCACCGACGATCATGAGCTCAACCGACGCGGCCGCCGCACTCGCTCGAGTGGTCCTGCGTGCCTGCTGAGAGAACGATCGAGATCATCCCCGTCTCCGGGATCGGCGAAGTCTCCCGAGGTGACGACCTGGCGACTCTGTTGGTCGAAAATGCACATCTGTCGGAACTGGACGTCGTGGTCGTCACGCAGAAGATCGTCTCCAAGGCCGAAGGACGCCTCGTTGCGAGCAACCCCCTTGACCCGACGGCTAGGGAGAACCTCATCCAGCGAGAATCGGTGAGGATCCTGCGACGACGCGATGAACTCTTCGTGACCGAGACACCTCACGGTTTCATATGCGCGAACGCCGGGGTCGACTGGTCCAACGTCGACGACGGCTGGGCAGCGATTCTTCCAGCTGACCCGGACCGCTCGGCGAGACGGATCCGCGACGGGATCAAGGCGCAAACTGGACACAACGTCGGCGTCGTGATCTCCGACACCTTCGGCCGTCCGTGGCGACGCGGCTTGACCGACGTCGCAATCGGATGTGCGGGTGTCGCGGCAATCGTCGATCTGCGCGGGACTACCGACACCAAAGGCCGCGAGCTCTTCGCGACGGAGGTTTGTGTGGCCGACGAGCTTGCCGGCGCAGCGGAGCTCGTCATGGGAAAGTCCCGAGGGGTCCCTGCCGCCATCGTCCGCGGTGCCGACGAGTCCTGGTTCAGAAGGTCGTCGGTCGCCACCGAGATCGTACGGCCGGCGGGAGAAGACTTGTTTCGCTGACCATTTACACGTTACTCACCGCGACAAAGAGAAGGACGATCGCCTCAAAAGGGAAGGATGCCCACCGCGAAAAAGTGGAACGAGGACGGAAGGAACTCCGACCGACGTCACCGCCCACGTCGATCGGAACTCAAACAAGATGTGGGAGGTGAAGGCCGTGGCGGAAAAGCCCAGCGTTGGTCCGAGACGTCTTTCCGATCTGGATCACCGAGAGAGACTCCGAGCCGTGTTGCGTACCGCCGCCATGATCGGGTTCGCATGGGTGGTGCTGATCGGCGTGTTCTACATCGACCCTGTCGGCGACCGTTCGGCCCTCCGGATCTTTCTTCGCTTGGGAGCCGATATCGCCCTAGTGATCGCGGTTCTAGCGTGGCAAACCCATCAGATCGTCAACGACGATCTCCCCGAACTGCGGGCAGTGCAGGGCTTGGGCATCGTCATTCCTGTGTTCCTCGTCGCGTTCTCCGCGATCTACTTATCGCTTTCGCACGGGAGAGCCTCCACCTTCTCCGAGCCCCTCGACCACACGCGGGCGCTGTACTTCACGATCTCCGTCTTCTCGACAGTCGGCTTCGGCGACATAGCCCCCCGAACCGATCTATCGCGCATCGTGGTGAGCATCCAGATGCTTCTCGATCTCGTGATCATCGGGGCGGTCGTCCGCCTCCTCATCAACGCCGCGAAGGTTGGCCTCAGCCGCTCACAGGACCAGCCCTCGAACACCTGAAGCTGCGAGGCCCGGCACGAAGCGAAGCGTCGGGCGGTAGCGTGTTGCTTGACGGTCCTACCCGCGTGAGATCGGGGGTTCTTCGATGGCCTCTACCAGCGGCACTCAGCAGGGCGTTGAGCTCAACACGACGATGGTGGTGGGCGGAGCCCTTTTTGCGTTGCTCGGCTCCTTTTTGATCGCCCTCGGCGTGTTCCTGGGGGGGGCAGCCGTTCTGTCGGCCGCCCGAAGATGGGTCCGCACTCTTGAAACTCCGCCCAGTGAAACATTCAGGCGTACTGCTCACCAACTGCGTCACGCCTCGGCCGCAGGTGTGAAGGCGTGGAACGGCGGCGTGCCTGCGGGTACCCCCTGAGCTCCCTACTGCGACGCGCTTTCGCCCGCTCGAGCCTGGGGACCTTGCTTAGGCATTGACCGGGAGGGCTGAAGTGAGTCTTCGTCATTCGAGGGACAAGTCGGATAGGTCTCCCGGAGGTGTCGAATCGCTAGCTAAGCCTCGACGGCAATCGAGAATGTGCGACGCGCTTGATGCACCTGCAGGGCGCTGTCAAAGACGCCGACCGTGAACTTGGTTACGGCTGATGTCGTGGGTGTTCCTGATATTTCACCGCTGTCCTGATTAAGGGTCAGGCCAGCCGGCAGAACCCCCTTCAGCAAAATCCAGTGGTAAGGGGCTACACCACCCGAGGCGTTCAGCAGGGCTGAGTATTGCCCTCCCACCACTCCTCCATGAAGGCCCCTAGTAGCTATCTTGAGCTTCTTCGCCCGGCTGACGGCTTGCTCGACAGATCCTGACGACGTCGAGAAATTGTCGTCGCCGGAATAGGTGCCGACCACCGAATCAGATCCCACAGGAAGTGTCGAGGCGGAACAAGATCCAGAGCCATCGGAGAGCTGGGCAGTGCACAAGGTGTCTGAACCATCCGTGAATACCACCGTGCCCGTCGGTACGCCCGTTCCCGGGGCAACTGGGCCCACCGAAGCGCTGAAGGCGACCGATTGACCCGATAGAGATGGATCCGGAGAGGCACTCACCGAGGTTGTCGAAGTGGCCTGGTCAACCGTCTGGGTCAGAGATCCTGACGACGTCGAGAAATTGTCGTCGCCGGAATAGGTGCCGACCACCGAATCAGATCCCACAGGAAGTGTCGAGGCGGAACAAGATCCAGAGCCATCGGAGAGCTGGGCAGTGCACAAGGTGTCTGAACCATCC
>DASPVS010000531.1:0-6408 GCA_035622235.1 Acidimicrobiales bacterium
CGAGCAGCGAAAAGCTTGTAACGAGGCGTTGGTCGAAGGTTCCTATCGTTGGCTCGAGCGGAGGAGTGGCTTCAAGCTTCGAAGGAGTTTCCTGCTCTCAGGGGTCTTGTTTCGCACTTGGGACTGAAGTCGGTCGGCCGATCACAGGTGAGCACGGATCGTTTTTCGCGTCTCGACCCATTGACACCACTTCGTGGTCTATCGAACAATCGGTTGTCAATCCCACCGCATTCGTCTACTTGACCAGCTTGTCTTGTATCTCGGCTGAGATGTGTGTGGGAGTCGGGTCGTATCAAAGCAACCCTCTCGGCACTGCGCAGACTCTGGCGGAGGCCTGGAACGGCTCATCATGGTCGGAGATGGCCATCCCTAGTCCGGGAACATCGTCTCAACTTTCCAGCGTGTCGTGTGTTTCTGCGATGGCATGCACCGCGGTAGGAAATAGCGACGGTAACCCTCTAATCGAGAATTGGGACGGAACATCGTGGTCAGTCGCCAGCGCCCCGCCGACCAACGGCTCGTTATACGGAGTCTCGTGCCCCGGCTCCTCGACATGTCTGGCAGTGGGATCGTCGAGCGTGGGCCCGATCGGGCTCGCCTGGGATGGAAGCGCCTGGGCCGCACTGCCTGTGCCGATGCCAACTGGTTTTACATCGGGCCAACTCCTAAGTGTTTCTTGCACGTCCGACGAGAGTTGCATGACCGTGGGCTCGTCTACAACAAGCGACAAGACGATCTCACTCGCAGAATCTTGGAACGGGTCCAGTCTTAGAATCACGCCCACCCCGAGCCCCTAGTGGCTTGAAATCTCAGCGACAGCGTTTGCCGCTCGTAAATGCCAGGGTGCGCGCTGGCCCGAACGCCGGGTAACCGCGCTGGATCGCCGGCGCGTGATTACCGAACTGGTTGGCCGATCGCCTGGAAGAGCTAAGATCGTTTGCTCGACGGAAAGCCGACTACCCGGTATCTCGGCCATCTAACCCTTCCCCGACGATTCCCTTTTTCCGCCGTCGCTCTGACCGAGCGGATTCTCAGTCCCCGAAACAACCGCTTAGGAATGCATCCAAGGCCTCTCGATTGCGTTTGATGAGGAGGTGGCCTTCACCACTCCTCCCGATAACCAACGAGGGGCAGAACACCTCACTTTTCCCACAGAAAAAATGAGGTGACCCCTTGACTCGTCGGAGCTGCCCCTGATGCCAATCCTCCAAGACGCTCGCCCGATCACGCTCTTCGGCGGCGGGTACAAGGTGACTCGCTCCGATGTCACGCAGGACGGCGGGATCCGAGACGTCGCGGCCCTCTTCGAAGAGCGCGTCACGAACGGCGAAACTCACGGCTTCACCCTTCGCGTCGGATTGGCGATAAGCACGCGCGGCGAGTGCGAGCGCGGGCAGTGTCGTCGAAGGAAAGTTCTCTGGGTCGAATGCGACGAAAAGATCCGTGGAGATCTGCTTCCTCAGTTCTCGAATGTGCGCCGCGGTTGCCTCGGCATCCTGGGGTCGCCCATTGACCAGCTCAAGGGGCCAAGCGTGTATGAGCAGCGCGACGTCGATGCGACCGAGCTCCCAACGGCGCTCTCGGACGATACGCAAGCCGACGTGGGCGAAGGGACACCAAATGTCCGCGTAGACATCGATGGGCACCACATCCCGTACATTAAGACCGCTCGATTATCCCGGGACCTCGGGGCACCTCCTCGAACCGGCAAGATTCTTACAAGTTCTGAAGAGGCAGGGCCGCCCCCGCCGACTGAGTCCAGGTTGAGCACGGACTCAGGACTAAGCGGAGTCTTAGGGCACGTCAGGTGTTGAAAGAGTCGCGAGCAGCAAATAGCAGAGGTACGCGCGCGCCTCGGCATTCGTATGCGCAAGCAATTCGTCCGACCAGTTCGACCACCTCCTACTCGGAGCGATGTGGGCCCGAAGGAGCTATGGCTAGCGATGTGCGCCCGAAGGGCCTATGGCTTAGATGTGCGCCCGAAGGGCCTATGGCGCAGAGCCGTTGCCCGATGACTCGGAGACCGATACCTCTGACAGAAGGGACTTGAGCGTCTGAGCCGCCCCCAAAAGGCCCGCTGTCTCCACAGGAACCACGAGCTTCGCATTGTCGCTGGTCGCGATCTTCTGGAGAGCGTCCAACTGGAGGACGGCGAGCAGTTCGGGCGTGGGCTTGCCTTCGTGGATCGCTGCGTAGAGCGCTCCCACGTATCCCGCTTGGCCCTGACCGGAGCGGATTTGCGCTTCTTTGAAGCCTTCTGCTTTCAGGACTGTCGCCTGCTTCTCACCTTCCGCCGAGAGGATCGCCGACTGCTTGGCACCCTCGGCTCGCAGCACGTTGGCCTGCTTCTCGCCTTGTGCGGTGTTGATGGCGGCCTGCTGTTGTCCTTCGGAGGTCAGGATCGCGGCCCTCTTCTGCTGGTCGGCCTCTTTCTGCATCGCCATTGCGTTCAGGATGTTGTCGGGAGGCACGATGTCGACGATCTCGATCCGGTTGAGCCGAACACCCCACTTCTCGGTAGCCGAAGCCATGTGGAGTTGGAGCTCTGCGTTGATGCGCTCGCGTTCGCTGAGCGCTTCGTCCAACGTCATCCCGCCGAACACGGCGCGAAGAGCGGTTCGCGCGAGCTGGTCGACCGCTACGTGGTAGTTGCTCACCTCGAACAACGCGAGCCTCACGTCCACGACCTGGCTGAAGATCGTGGCGTTGACGAGCACGCTCACGTTGTCCTTCGTTATGACCGATTGCATATCGCCGACGCGCGGCTCTTCGCGCATGTCGACTCGGGTGAGTGTGTCGATGAAGGGGACGACTATGACGACACCCGGATCGTGGAGCCGGTGAAAGCGCCCCACTCGCTTGACCACACCCACCTGACCTTGCTGCACGACCCGCACCGAACGCGACAGCACGAGCAACACCAGCACGACGATGGCTGCGACGACTATCCCCACCACGGCACCGCTTGACGCGATCACTGAAACTCCTCCCATATTTCGATCCCGCTCAGCGCGAGACCGTTGCTCACTGCGAAACCTCTCTTCACTGCGAAACCTCTGTCCACGGCGAAACCTGCATTCATGTTCATTGCGACGTCACCACCAGCCGTGTCTTGTCCACATCGAGAATGTGCACGATCTGTCCCGGCTCGAAGGCGTCCTCGTCGTAGCTGACTGCCGCCCAGTCCTCACCCCGCACGTGTACGCATCCTGGGTTGTCGAGACCCTCCACGCGCTTGACGACGGTCCCGTTGAGTCCCACGAGTCCGGCAACGCCCGAACGGAGAGCTGGGGCACGATGGGTCCCGAGAGCGTTCATGAGGGGCCGACGGACGAGCGCCACGCCACCGACGGACACGCCTGCGAAGACGAGGCTTTGGAGCAGCGCTCCTCCCCCGAGAGCCGCGGCGAAGGCTGCGGCCAGAGCACCGACGACTGCGAAAATTGCGAAAAAGGCCAGGCTCGTGACCTCGACCACGGCGAACACCAACGCGAGCACAAGCCAGATCCAAGCGTTCACGCCATCACCTTTTTCTCTATATCTCCACGTTACTCGCGGTCGACGTTTTCCGGTGCGACGCGGCCGCGCTTCCCGAGGTGTTCCGAAGGCTTGCGGCCGTGGCGATAGCTTCGAGTCGTGCCCCGATCCGACGTACCTTCCGGGCCACTCGGCATCGACCTCGAGCGGGTGCCCCACCACATCGCGTGCGTGATGGACGGGAACGGCCGTTGGGCCCGGCAGCGGGGTTTGCCGCGGACAGAGGGCCACGCTGCGGGAGAGGCGGCGCTGCTCGATACCGTCGAGGGAGCTCTCGAGATCGGGGTTCAGTGGCTCACGATGTTCGCCTTCTCGACCGAGAACTGGAGGAGACCGCCAGACGAGGTGCGCTACCTCATGGGCTTCAACGAATCACTTCTGGTTCGCCGCCGCGACGAGCTCAACGACAAAGGAGTACGGATACGCTTCGCGGGTCGACGCGACTGGCGGGTACCCCGGCGGGTCATGCGGCGGATGGACGAGTCGGCCGAATTGACCAAGGGAAATCGGAAGATGACGCTCACCATGGCCTTCAATTACGGCGGTCGCGCCGAGATCGTCGACGCGGTCAAGGCATTGGTGGCCGACGGCGTGCGGGCCGACAAGGTTGACGAGCGGTCGATCAGGTCGCGCCTCTACCATCCCGACCAACCTGACCCCGACCTGGTGATCAGGACGTCCGGCGAGTACAGGATCTCGAATTTTCTCTTGTGGCAGCTCGCGTATTCGGAGCTCTACTTCTGCGACACGTTGTGGCCGGATTTTCGGCGAGGGGACCTCTTCGAAGCGGTCGCCGAGTATCAACGTCGTGAGCGCCGCTACGGCGGCGTTCACGGCTGAGGCAGATGCGCGCTGCAGCGGTTCTGCTCGGGCTGGTGGCGCTCGGTGGCCTCATCGTGCTCGCCATCGCCGGCGTCTCCGGAGCCGAGGCGATACTCGTCGCGGCGTTCGCGATACTCGTCATGATCGCGTTGGGGAGCATTCTCGGAGGACGCAAGGGCGGTACGTCCTCTGGCGCCGATCGGCCCGGCCACGGTCAGTCCGCCGGCGGTCCGTCCGCTGGCGGTCCGTCCGCTGGCGGTCAGTCCGCCGGTGACCACTCCGGCGGCTCGGGAGCCCAAGAATGAGCCTCTACCGGGACCAAGGTGTCGTCCTACGCACGATGCGCCTCGGCGAAGCAGACCGGATCGTCTCGATCGTCACCCGCGCGCACGGAAAGGTCCGAGCTGTCGCCAAGGGCGTGCGGCGCACCAAGTCGAAGTTCGGCGGACGCCTCGAGCCGCTCAGCCACGTGACGATGATGTGCTGGCGAGGCCGCGAGCTCGACATCGTCAATCAGGTGGAGGTCATCGACTCCTTCAGGTCTGTTCGTGAAGACTTGAACCGGGTGACGAAGGCCTACACGCTTCTCGAGGTCGTCGACCAACTCTCTCAAGAAGGACACTCGAACCCCAGCCTCTACGACATGCTCGTTCGCGCCCTGGGCGTGCTCGGTCGCGACGACCCGGTCGCACTGGTTCCGGCGTTTCTGTTGAAAGCGCTCGCTCTCGAAGGATCCGCGCCCTTTCTCGATGCTTGTGTCTCTTGTGGCGAACCGGATGAGCTCGTTGCGTTCGACCCAGTAGAGGGCGGGGCGCTGTGCCGTTCGTGTCGACGCGGGAGGCCACTCTCTCCCGGAGCGCTGGACCTCATGCGGCGCGTGCTCGGCGGCGATCTCGCGGCGGTGCTTCGCGAAGAGGGCCCGGCTGTGGACGAGATGGGGGACATCGCAGCGGAAGCGATGGAGGTGCACCTCGACCGCCGCATCCGCAGCCTCCGAGTCGGTCACGGGATATGACGAACGAAGGCGGTTTCGGGGTTTACATTCACGTTCCGTTCTGTGCATCGCGGTGTGACTATTGCGCGTTTGCGATATGAACCGATCGCGATCATCTGATGGACAGCTACGTGCGCGCTTGCATCGAGGAGATCCGCATAGCGCGCGTGGGCGAAGAGACGCCGCTTGCGACGTCGGTCTTCGTCGGTGGGGGAACCCCGTCGCGCCTCTCGCCCGAGCTCATCGAAGCTCTCGTCCGTGCGGTGCCGAGTGTGCCGGGGGTCGAGGTGACGGTCGAGTGCAACCCGGAGGACGCTTCGTCCGCCACGTTCGACAGATGGCGGACAGCGGGCGTGACGCGCGTTTCTCTCGGGTTGCAGTCCACCGATCCACGCGTCCTCGCCGGGCTCGGCAGACGGCACGGTCCCGCTTCTGCGGAGCCCGTTCTGGCTCAGGCCTGGGCCGCCGGTTTCGATTCGGTCAGCGTGGACCTGATCTTCGGAGGTCCGGGTGAGACCGACGACAGCTGGGCGAGAACCCTCATCGCCGTCGTGGGCTCGCCGTACGCGCCGACACACGTGAGCGCCTACGCGTTGACGGTGGAGCCGGGCACACCGCTCGGAGCCGACGAGGAGCGGCATCCCGACGACGACGAGCAAGCGCGACGTTACGAGATCGCGGAGGAGATCCTGTCCGGTGCCGGATACCGGTGGTACGAGGTGTCCAGCTGGGCGAAGCCGGGATACGAGTGCCGGCACAACCAGCTGTACTGGACCCAGGGCGACTACCGCGGGATCGGCTGCGCAGCCCACTCGCACCGAGCCGGGCGGAGGTGGTGGAACGTTCGCACGCCCGACCGTTACGTGCGACTCATCGAGTCGGGAGACTCGGTCGTAGCGGGGGAGGAGGTGCTCGACCCAGGCCGGCGCGCCTTCGAAGCGCTCGCGATGGGCTTACGCACCGCACGCGGCGTCCCGCACTCGGCTCTTCCCGACGACCTCGATCTCACCGGCATCTTCGAGCGGTCCGGCGACCGCGCCGTTCTGACCGTGCGC
>DASPVS010000532.1:0-6789 GCA_035622235.1 Acidimicrobiales bacterium
GGAGGCGGGGGATGAAAAGTCGAATTCGCCAGTTCAAACGAGGACGCGGTCTCTTCTTGGCATGCTCGATCGCTTCAACTGGACTTGTGTCTGCCGGTGGCCTGCTCGTCGATACCACTCCGGCGAGCGCCTCTGTGTGGAGTTCGATGGAAGCCCAATATCCCTCCACCTCCGCGTCGAGCTCCGGGAGTCTCAACTCTGTTTCGTGTGATCCATCGGGCACTTGTGTCGCAGTTGGCTACTACTACGGCACCGCCGGCACGCTTGGTCTGATCGAAACGCTCTCGGGAGGTACATGGAGCGCGAGTCAGGCGCCGGTGCCCGTTAACGCGAATGGAGCCGACGGTGACTCACTTGTCTCCATTGCGTGTCCCGCACAGGGTAGCTGCGTGGCAATAGGGAAGTATGTCGACACCTCCGGCCACGAGCAGGGATTCGCAGATGTCCTTTCTGCGGGAAGTTGGACATCGACCGAACTACCAGCGCCCCCGAACGCTTTTAGCAACCCGGAAGTGTTCGTCACCTATGTCGCGTGTTCGCCCGATCTCACATGCATGGCCATTGGCGAGTACCTGGATTCGAACGAAAATTCGCAGTGGCTGATCGAGTCTCTGTCTGGCGGAACCTGGAGCGCCGATGAAGCTCCACTGCCAGCGAATGCCGGTACCGCACCAAATGCATCGAACAAGGCTTTGGACTCTGTCACCTGCAGCGAAGCCGATAACTGTCTGGCGGTGGGCACTTACGAACTCGCCTCAGAGGCCACAGAGGGTCTCATCGACACTTTCTCAGCTGGGACACTGTCGCCTTTGGAAGCACCCTTGCCTGCAAACGCCGGGACGAATCCGGCCGTGTCGATGGGATCGGTGGGTTGCGATCCGGCGGGGGGATGTGTCGCGCTGGGGTCTTACTACACGGGACCAGGGATCCCGGCCGGTCTCGTAGAGACTCTCTCGAGCGGATCTTGGAATCCGACGGCGGCCCCGATGCCGAGCAACTCGAACCTCCGTCCAAGCCCCTCGTTCAATTCGGTTGATTGTCCCGAGGTTGGAGAATGCGTCGCAACCGGGAGCTACGTCGACACGAGCAACGACCACGATGGTTTGATCGAAACCCTCTCTGGCGGCAATTGGAGCTCCTCCGAACTGCCGGTTCCAGCCAACTACCTGAGGGGAGCGAATCCCGTCTCTGTGTCGTGCTCGTCGGCGAGCGCATGTGCCGTGAGCGGCACCTACGACGATACCTCCGGGTTCCTAACCTCGTACATCGCCGACGACCTTTTCGGCAATGGCTGGAGCGCGATTGAGGCGGTTCCTAGCAACGCGAATCTCGTCCCTAACGTTACCTTGACGGCGTACTCAATCTCGTGCTCGGCTTCAGGAGGTTGCGCGTCTGTCGGAACCTACGACACCAACGCATCGTCCAACGGCATACCCCAGGGTTACGTGGCGACTCCCGTTCCTCCTCAACCTCAAGTCATCAGCTTCACGTCCACTTCGCCGTCCAACGCAACGGTTGGCGGACCCACTTACGACGTCGCCGCGACCGCCAGCTCCGGGCTGAGTGTCTCTTTGACTGTTGACTCAAGTGCAGTGTCGGTTTGCTCACTCGCGGGCTCGACCGTGAGCTTCATAGGGACAGGCACATGTGTCATAGACGCCAACCAACCCGGGGGGAACAACTACGAGCCGGCCCCCCAGGCGCAGCAGTCGTTTACCGTGGGCCTCGGAACTGCGATCGTTACGAGCAATCCTTCAGTCGGCACGGACGGTGCGATCACCATCGGTCAGAGCCTCACAGATGGGGTCACCGTTACGGGATCACCATCCACTCCTCCGACGGGTGACGTCTCTTTCAGTGCGTGCGGTCCGAGTGACGACTACGCCGACTGCGCCACGTCAGGGTACGCGACGTCCGTCGACCCGAGCGAGGCACTCAACCCAGGAACCGGTGGTTCCTCAACAGCGACCTCGCAGTCATTCACTCCGAATGCTGCGGGCGTGTGGTGTTTCGACGCCAGTTACAACGGAGACGCGAACTACGAGCAGAGCTCAGATGCAAGCTCGGATGAATGCTTCACCGTGGCCAAGGCCTCCCAGACGGTCACCTTCACCTCAAACGCGCCGACAGGTGCAAACGCTGCTCCGGGCGAGAGCTACCAGCCGACGGCGACGGCCACTTCGGGACTCGCGCCAACGTTCAGCCTCGACGCTACGAGCGGCACCGGAGTGTGCTCGGTCTCGGGCGCGACGGTCGACTTTCTCTCTTCCGGCACTTGTGTTGTGGACGCGAACCAGACGGGCAACTCGAACTACCTGGCTGCAACTCCTGTGTCGCAGACGATCTACGTGAGCGTGCAGCCCTCGACAACGTCCACGAGCGCCGATGAAGCCGACATCACGTACCCGGGATCCAACTACGACAAGGTCACCGTGAGCGGCAACGGGACCGACGGAACGCCGGGGGGAAGTGTCGCCTTCTACGCCTGCGAACAAGACGCCTCAGACACAGGTTGCGCCAACACGACTCCCGATGCGGTCGAGTTCGACATCTCGGAGACCCTCACAGGTGGAGCGACCCAGTCACAGACTTTCACGCCTACTGACTCCGGGGACTGGTGCTTCGCCGCCTACTACACGCCTGTTCTTGGATCGCCTTATGGATCGAGCCTCGACGCACCGACCTCCGACTCAGGTCCCGAGTGCTTCACCGTGGCCAAGGCCTCCCAGACAGTCACCTTCACCTCAAACGCGCCGACGAGCGCAACGGTGGGAGGACCTACCTACGACGTGGCCGCGACGGCCACCTCTGGACTGGACGTCTCTTTTTCCGTTGACTCGACTGCCACTTCCGTTTGTTCGCTGTCGAGCTCGACGGTGAGCTTCACAGGTCCGGGAACGTGTGTCATAGACGGCGACCAGGGAGGGGATGCCAACTACGCACCCGCTCCCCAGGTACAGCAGTCGTTTGCAGTGAGCTCGGGTTCGACCGGTCCCTGTGTCTTTCCATCGAGTTCGAGGACGATCACCGTTAGGCCCGGAAGCCCAATCGAGGCCGCTGTCTCGGTGAATCCATGTTCTCCAGCTCCAAGCTTTACCGCCGTCGGTCTCCCCTCATGGCTCACCCTTACCGATTTCAACAACGGATTCGCCGAACTAAGTGCGTCTTCCGCCGTATCTGGCACTTACCACATTGCGATCACGGCAACGAACTCAGCAGGTAGCTCGACTCAGGACATAACGCTCGACGTCACAAGCACAGGGCCGGTCACGCCCCCAACCGTCTCGCTCATCCCCTCGCCTCTTTCCGAAACTTCGGGGCCCGTTACTTACTCGGCCACCGTCACCGGATCCGGACCAACTCCCACCGGATCGATCATCGTGTTGGATGGCAAGGGTGGATTCTGCGGGATCTTCCTCTCGAACGGCGCAGGAAGTTGCGCAATGGACGAGAGTGCGTCTTCGAGCCCCTACTCCGTCACAGCTATCTACACCGGAGACGGCAACTATCCCGGCACGACTACGACGATCACGGTCTCGAGCGCGGTCGCCTCGGGAGGGGTCGCGACGACCGGTTCGAACTCCGTGACGGCCACAGCCAACGGAGGCACGAACGGAGTCGACACGATTACCGAGACCCAATACGGAAGCGACCCGGTTGAGGCCCTAAGTGACGGATCGGACTACTTCGACGTAGACGTCTCTTCGGGTAACACTTTCAACGCTGTGGTAATCGCAGACTGCAACAGCGTGAGCACATCCACCGTGCTTTGGTGGTGGGACCCGACAGCGAACTCGGGATTGGGGGCCTGGAAGGCAGTGTCGGGCAACCCCGGGCCGACATACAGCGCGGGCCCTCCCCCGTGCATCTCCGTCACGCTTGATGCCACCACAACACCGAGCGTCTCGCAGTTGACCGGGACGATCTTCGCCGCTGCTAATACCTTGAGAATCACGACGCCGTCGCTACCCGAGGGCTCTGTTCACAAGTCATACTCGGCGAAGCTTTCTGCGCTCGGAGGCCATCCCCCTTACACGTGGTCGATCGTCTCGGGGGCACTGCCCAGCGGACTCACCCTGGACAAGTTCACAGGCAGGATCTCAGGAATCCCCAGGACGATCGGAACCTTCGGCTTTACCGTGGAAGTCAAAGACAAGAAGGTGAAGCCGAGACCGCACACTCGCAATAGCGCCAACGAGGCATTCTCCATCACGATCTCGTGACGCGCGATACGTCGTTGTCACGCCGGTAGAGCGAGTCAATTCCACCCGGCGAGGACGAGCCGTCTGAGGGAAAGACTTCGTGTCCGAAATGGTCAGCCTCAGGGGGCTGGGAACGAGAAGCGTTACCGTTGTCGAGCGGAAGCGAGGAGCAGACTCGACGCAAGGCTCCGGTACGGGCTCCACCGGCGGGCGAGAATCTCGACCTCGTCCGGCGTCGGGAGATGATCGAGGTCGTAATGGACCTGGACGGCCCGGCGGAGGGCTAGGTCATCTGGGCGGACGAGGTCTGGGCGCCGCTGCGCGATGAGTAATGCGCCTTTAGCGGTCCAGGGACCGACACCTTTGACTTCGGTCAGACGTCCGATCGCGTCGTCATCGGAGAGGGTGCGCAACTCGAGCTCAGAGAGCCGGCCGTCTCGAAAGCGGTCTGCGAGCTCGCGCACAGTGTTTGCCTTCTGGCGGGACAAGCCGAGCTCGCGGAGAACCTCCGGATCGACCGTCGCGAGCTCGTCGGGATCCGGGACCCGGCCGTCGAACCGTTCAAGTAGCCGCGAAAAGATTGCCCTCGCGGCGGTCACCGATATCTGCTGTCCGATCACTTGGAGGACGAGAGCGCCGAAGAGATCGAGTGTCGGCCACCTCCGGGTCCATGCCTCCGCGTCGAATGCAGGGTTTCCATCGATCACCCGGGCCAGCACCGGGTCGGCCGCCTTCAAATGAGAAAGGGCTGCGACATGGTCCTGAGGCATCTGCGATGGCATCTCCTCTCCTGTCTCCCTACGGGTGCCACCCTTTCGTGGTCACGGTGGAAGGACCTTTGTTGACGGTCTTCTACTCGCTGATGGCACCGGGATGAGCGACCAGGACACCCCGGATCAGGGGCTGACCGTCGAGGACCAGCTCACAAGTAGATCGAGTGCCTCTTGCGATCTGGAGTGAGGCTCAGCCGTATAGATGTTGATGCGCTGACCATCGTTCGGAAGTTCAAGCGACTCGTATGAGAGTGTGACCCGCCCCACAATTGGATGATTCAGCTCTTTCTTTCCGCCGCGGTGGAATTTGACGTTGTGTGCCGCCCACCGCACGCGGAACTCATCGCTCCGCGTAGACAACTCACCGATCAGATCCGACAGGCGGCGGTCATAGGGATCCCGACCTGCTTCTGCCCGCAGGATCGCCACCACATCGCTCGCTGCGGTTTCCCAGTCGACGAAGAACTCGGTGGCGTCTGGATTGAGGAAGATGAACCGCGCCATGTTCGGTGAGCCTGGCCCCCGGTCGTCGAAGACAGGCGAATATAGAGAGCGCCCGAGATCATTGGCTGCGAGTATGTCCAAACGTCCATTTCGCACATATGCCGGCGCGTTGACGGAGTCGATCACGAGTTGCACGTTTGGTCGAACACGCTCTTGTGATGGCCGACGACGAGGAGGAGCGGTGGAGCTGTTCGCTGTTCGCTGTTCGCACAAGGTCGAATAGGTGTGAACGCTCGGCATCGTCGAGCCGCAAGGCCCTGGCGACTCCCTCGAGCACGTCTTCGGAAGCACCGGCGGCATTGCCGCGTTCGAGTCGTGTGTAGTACTCGACGCTGATCCCCGCCAGAAGGGCCACTTCCTCCCGTCGCAGTCCCGCCACCCGTCGTCGTCCGCCGTAGGACGGTAGTTCGACGTCCTGAGGCTTCAGCCTCGCTCGCCTGGTTGTCAGAAAATCACGGATGTCTGTGCTCACGTCCACGGTGCAACCCTAAGGCCAGGATCTCTCGATAGGGATGCCCTGTCAGTGCCTGTATCAACCTGCACTCCCTAACTCACAAGCTTCCGTGCTTCAGTGGTTTCATCAAGGACAAAGCAAGGTCAGGAGCCACACCACCATGCGAGCTGCCCTATTCAACGGACCACACAACATCACCGTCGGGGAGCGACCAGACCCCACGATTCAGGATCCCAGTGACGCAATCGTCCGGGTCGTTCTCGCCTGCGTATGTGGATCGGACCTCTGGTACTACCGGGGAGAATCCGAGCATGAAGTGGGATCGATCGGCCATGAGTTCATCGGGGTGGTGGAGGAAGCCGGTGCCGATGTAGGGGCCGTGAGAGTCGGCGATTTGGTGGTGGCCCCGTTCATCTACAGCGATATGACCTGCCCCAACTGCCTCAACGGCGCGACCCTCAGCTGCCCGGTCGGTGGAAACTTCGGAAACGGGCAAATCGACGGAGGTCAAGGCGAAGCGGTGCGAGTGCCCCTTGCCGGATCCACCCTGGTGCCCGTGCCAGGTGGTGGCCACTCCGATGAGGTGATGAAGTCGCTGCTCGCCCTGTCCGACGTTATGTCCACCGGGCACCACGCAGCTGTGAGCGCAGGTGTTCAAAGGGGATCCACCGTTGCCGTGATCGGCGACGGGGCAGTCGGACTGTCCGCGGCTCTCGCGTCACATCGACTCGGGGCCGAGAAGATAATCGTTTTGAGCCGACATCCTGAACGCCAGCAGCTGGCCCAGGATTTCGGAGCTACAGACATCGTCGAAGAGCGAGGGGACGCTGCCACCGACCGCGTCCTCTCGCTGACC
>DASPVS010000533.1:0-2802 GCA_035622235.1 Acidimicrobiales bacterium
CCGGCCGACGGCCGACGCGACTCACGCCCCACGGGCTCCTAACAGGATGCCGGTCTGGTCGCTCGAGCGCCAGGCAGAAGCGCTCGGCGAAGGAGGTCAAGCAGGCTCGGCGCTCGTAAGACCCACGGGATGGGGCACGACCGCAGATGCGACCCCACCACCTGCGTTGTCTCTGTGCGAGAGGTAGAAGCTGATCACCTGGAGCTCGATGCTGAGGTCGACATAACGCAACATCACGTCCGGCGGAACGGTTAGCACCCGGGGCGCGAAGTTCAAGATCGACCGCATCCCGGCACGGACGAAACGGTCCGCCACGGCTTGACCGTCTGCGGCGGGAGTCGCGATGACGCCGATGGTCGGGGGATCCTCGAGACAGACCTTCTCGAGGTCGTCGGCGTGGCTGATCGTGACACCTCGCACGCGTGTGCCGACCAAATTGGGGTCGACGTCGAACAGTCCCGCGATCCGGAACCCACGGGACGTGAAACCCGGCGAGTTCGCGAGCGCACGACCCAGGTTTCCGAGACCCACGATCACCACCGGCCAGTCGCCGTCGAGGCCGAGCTCCCGATCGATCTGGGACAGGAGGTACTGGGCGTCGTAACCCGACCCGCGGGTTCCGAACGACCCGAGGAAGGACAAGTCCTTTCGAACCTTCGACGCGTTGACTCGGGCGAGCTCTGCCAGCCGTTCCGAAGATACGGTCGCAGTCCCTGCTCTTACGAGCTCGAGAAGGAGGCGCTGGTACACGGGAAGGCGTGCCACGGTCGCCTCGGGGATGCGTCGGATGGACGGCGCCATGGCGGCGGATCGTACCGACGCGTGAAGCCCGAGTACCAAGTGATGGACCTCGGTCCTGGTGACAGGCTCGTTGTGACGCCCGCTCATTGGTTCTAGCGGCGTTCGGATTGGCCGCGCTCTCGCAGCGCCCTTCGCAGTGCTTTGCCGGCCAGGCCTCTCGGAAGCTCGTCGAGGAACACGACTGTCGAAGGGCACTTGTAACGGGCTAGCCGGGAGACGCAGTGCTCCGAAATGGCAGCCTCGGTCGCATCAGATCCGGCTTTCAGCACGACGTACGCCTCCACGGCTTCTCCGGTCACGTGATCGTCCCGTCCCACAACCGCCGCTTCGGCCACGTCTGGGTGAGCGAGAAGACACCTTTCGACCTCTCCGGGGTAGACGTTGAAGCCCGAGACGATCACGAGGTCTTTCGTACGGTCCACGATGTGGAGATCGCCTTGCTCGCTCCAGACGCCGACGTCCCCGGTTCGCAACCAACCGTCCGAGGTGAGCACCTCTGCGGTGGCGCGTTCGTCCCTCCAATAGCCGGGGAAAACATTCGGCCCCTTGACAAGGATCTCGCCGGGGTCACCGACGAGCGCGTCCTCACCGTCGTCGACGAGTCGCACCGAAACGCCGGGAAGCGGGCGCCCCACCGAGCCAGGGTCGTTGCGCCCAGTGCCCACCGAGGTGGAGACAGCGGGCGACGCTTCGGTCAGTCCGTACCCCTGCCAGAGCGAGACGCCGTACCGCTTCTCGAACGCGGCCGAAATCTCTCCTTCTAGAGCCGCAGCGCCGGAAACCGCGCGTCGGACACTGTGCAAGCCGTCTCTCGGCTCCCAGTCGATGCGGGCCCATGCCAAGTACATCTCCGGGGCGCCAAAAAGAAGCGTGACGCCCAGATCCTCCACGCGTGAGAGCGACTGCGCGGGGTCGAATCGTTCCTCGAGGACCAGCGCGGCCCCGGTCGCCAGGACGAGACCCAGTGCCACGTTCAGACCGAAGACGTGGAAGAGGGGCACAGCGGTGAGGGCTACGTCGTCCGCTCTCACCATCTCGCCCGGGACAGCGAGCATTTGGCGAATGTTCGAGACCAGGTTCCCGTGCGTGAGCATCGCCGCTTTCGGAAGGCCCGCCGTCCCCGATGTGAACAGGAGCACCGCCGTGTCGCCCTCTTTTCTGGGCACCGGCTCGAATTGCTCGAATCGCTCGAATTGTTTGGATTGGCTGGATTCGTTGGATTGATCGGATTGATCGGAGTCGCTGGATTGATTGGATTGGCTGAAGCCGTTCGCTTTCGTGAGCGGAGCCTCGACTAGGACTGTCTTCGGCGGTGCCTCGTCGTTCGGCGTCTTGGTCGTGTTGGCCGTCTTCGCCGGTGCCGACGCAAGGTCGAGCTCGCCTGCACGCTCGAGCGCCCTACCGCCCGCGACCAGCAAACGCGGCTCGGTCGTGTCGAGCTCGGCCTGAAGCTCTGCTGGCGGCGCGTTCGGGTTCAAGGGCACCGCGATCGCCCCGATCCCAAGTGTCGCCAGGTACGCCACCACGAAGTCGACCGACGTGGGAAGCGCGATCGCCACCCGGTCGTCCTCCTCGACACCGGCATCGCGAAGGGCGAGGGAGAACCGGACGACCCGACTACGCAGGTCGCCCCAACTGGTCCAGTCGCGGCCGTCGAACAGGGCACGGGACCTCTCGGGGTGCTCAGATATGAGCGACGCGAGGTTCACTCGCTGCCTCTAGCAGAACGCAGGACGACAACCTGGCCAGGCTCGATGTGCAAAGTCTGCGCCGCAGAACCTTGATTGCGCACTATCGCCAGGAACCTGCTCGAGTCCACCAACAAGCCGAGCTCATCCGACCCGAGCTCGGCGTATGCGGAAACTCTTCGCGCAGAAAAGGTCCCCGCCGACGCCTCGACGGTCGCGAACTCGTCGATGCCCGCAGCCTCTGCGTGTGGTTCGCCGGCGGCGAGCTCGACGTTCCCGTATCCGTCGATCCACGTGACTTCGGCCTCCACGC
>DASPVS010000534.1:0-5901 GCA_035622235.1 Acidimicrobiales bacterium
AGCTTCGATGAGGATCGGAAAGGAGCCGATCTTCCGGCACCTTGACGATGAGGACATCTCTTGGCAGCGCGTACGATCGATTCGCCGGGCCGATGGCACGGTCGCGTCGGTCTGGGAGAAATGGCTCGCGTTCTCCCCCGATCCGCTGTACCTCTCCCTGTACGCAAAGTGGGACCCCGGGGTCATCCAGAGGCGCCACGGTCACAACAGTCCCCATGTGCTCATGGTCCTAGAAGGTGAGCTCCTGTGCGGCGAAAGACCCTGTCCGAAGGGAACCCACATCGAGCTGCCACAGGGCGCAGCCTTCGGCCCGTTCGTGGCGGGCCCGAAGGGTGCGGTTCTGTTCGAGGTCATGATGGGAGACCCCCGTGGATGGGGCGATGACCCCGAGTCCTTCCAGCGCGTTCTCGCTGCACATGGAGCAGAGGCACTTCCCGACCCACCGATTGAACTGCCGCCTTGGTTGGAAGACCTGCGCGGTAGGTGGGTCGACGCAGACACGACAAGAGCTGACGGGCAGGTGCCCCCCTCTCGTTGACGGCGCCTTGTCGGCCCCTTGACGGCGCCTTGACCGCGCCTTGACGGCGCTTGTCCGAGCGTCACTTCTCGACCTGATATGACGTTCGGAGTGTCCGGCACGTCCGGCCCGAGGAGATTGGCGCAAACCGGCAGAAAGGACTGGACGATGAGCATCGATCCTCCTGGTCCAGAAGATGCAGGCGACGAAGCCGAGTTCGGCGACGATGCAGGCGACGAAGTGAGAAATGAGGCAGAGCTCTTCGACGATGCAGGCTACGACGACGCAGACG
This sequence comes from Acidimicrobiales bacterium, assembly GCA_035622235.1. Taxonomy (GTDB): domain Bacteria; phylum Actinomycetota; class Acidimicrobiia; order Acidimicrobiales; family UBA8190; genus DASPVS01. The sequence goes on from DASPVS010000534.1 coordinate 810, forward strand.
ACGACGGTGCAGGTGACGACGAAGTAAGTCCGCGCGAGCAGCTGCTTCTCGATCGCAAGGAATTACACGAGTTGGGCCTCGAGCTGGACAACCCCGAGGGCTTCGCCGACGAGTAGCCTGCTTCGCTTGGCAACGAATCGAATTGCCCTTCACGCCTGCGCCTGTGGTTGATGCTACGAGCTCTTCTTCTTGCTCCTCCCGGAGCCGGTAAGGGAACCCAGGGGGATCGAATCGCAAGCATTTACGGAGTCAGGCACATTTCCACCGGTGAACTTCTTCGGGCACAGGTGGCAAACGCGACCGCCATAGGCCAACAAGTCAAGGCAGCGGTCGAACGTGGAGACCTGGTTTCGGACCGACTCGTACTCGAGCTCGTTCTCGAAGAGATCGCGCGACCGGAATCAGGCGATGGCTTCGTGCTCGACGGATTCCCCCGGACGATGACCCAAGCCCGACTCGCTTACGAGTGGGCGGTGGCGAACCACCGCACTTTCCATGCAGTCATACACCTGGAAGTACCCTTCGACGACCTCGTGACGCGACTCCTTCGACGTGCACAAGTCGAGTCGCGCACCGACGACACAGTCGAGACAGTTCGAAGACGTCTGGCGATCTACGCGGAAAACGCCGAGCCCATGATCGAGTGGTACCGGAGCCGCCACATCCTCGTAGAGATCGACGGAGTCGGGCCCGTCGATGAGGTCACACGGCGCATACGAGGCCGTTTGGACGAGCTCGACCTCGATGAGTAGCTAAGTTCTCGCAAAACAGCGATCGATCGGAAGCGAAAACATGTCGACCATTGCCGTCACGGGATCCGCGGGTGGGATGGGAAAGGCGATCCGTCGCCGTCTGGAGTCCGCAGACCACCGGGTGATCGGCATCGACCTTCGGGATGCCGAAGTGGTAGCCGATCTTTCAAACGAAGCTGGCCGCGCCGAGATGGTGACCGAGGTCGATCGGCTGTGCGAAGGACACCTAGACGGGGTCGTCGCCGCGGCGGGCATCCAAAAGGGAGAGGCCAGAACCATCGTTTCGACGAACTACTTCGGTGCGATCGCCACCCTTTGCGGTCTGCGACCGTTGCTCACCAGGGGCACCGCGCCGAGCGCCGTGGCTGTGAGCTCGAATTCGGCTACGACCCAGCCTGGGTACCCGATGCCGGTAGTGGAGTTGTGCTTGGCCGACGACGAGAAGAGCGCGAAGGACGCGATCGGATCAGATGCGCTCGGCGCTTACGCTGCGTCGAAGCTCGCCCTGGCGAGATGGGTGCGCCGCCGAGCTCCGTCTCCGGAGTGGATCGGTGCCGGCGTGCGGCTGAACGCCATAGCGCCCGGGTTCATAGAGACACCCATGACGGAGGGAATGTGGGATTTCATATCCTCGATCAAAGAGATGTACCCGATTCCGATAGCGCGGCCAGGCAAAGCGGACGAGATCGCCGGACTGGTCGATTATCTGTTGTCCGTTGATGCCTCCTTGCTGTGCGGCTCTGTGATCACGATCGATGGTGGTACCGAAGCGGCGTTGCGACCTGACGACTGGCCATCGCCGATCAGCTCATGACAGGTCAGGCTCGAGGCGATCTCGAGCCGGCAACGACGGGCCGCTAGCCAGCGGCCAGTCGGCGATCAACGAGTCGGAACTCGCCGCCGGGGCCGCTTGACCAGTTCCCCACCACAGTTGGGGCACACACGGTCGAGCTCCTGTGCGCACATTTCGCAAAATGTGCACTCGAAGCTGCAGATTGCAGCGGATCCTTCGGGAGACAGATCGGCGCCGCAACGTTCGCAAACGGATCTCATCTCCAACATCATCTGTGCGTACCGTGCGCACCGTGTCGATGATGCGTACCGTGTCTATGAGTAGTTCTCCGGTTAGAGATCCACGATCTAACGAACCTTGTCACCGCGTAGTCACGACAGAACACGACGTCGAAAATTTCTCAACCCGATGCCGAGGAACAGGGCACAGAATCCAAGCAACACCGGGTAAATCACATACAGATGCATATGGGACGCGTCAGTGAATGCTGCCCGCATCCCTTCGTTCACATAGATGAGCGGGTTTATGAGCACGATCGTCTGGAGCCAGTGCCAGGAGCCTACTTTCACGGGCCCAAGGCGAGTCCACTGATAGTACGTGCCCCCGAGGAACGTGATCGGCAGTACTACGAAGCCGAACATGAGCCCGATGTTTCTCGGTTCGAAACTCGTTCCCAGAACGAGTCCCAGAGCTGCCATCGTCACACAGGAGAGCGGCACGATCGTGAGGACGATCAGCCAATGCAAGTTTATCTGAGCTTCGACCCCCGCCGCATGAACGACCGAGGCGATCGGGAGCACTATTACCGCTGAGATGATCCCCTGGGCTGCGCCCGATATGACTTTCGCGAGGGCAACGAGCCAAATGGGGCACGGTGCCTGGACCCTGTCCTCGATCTCACGCGTGAAACCGAACTCCTGGGACATCTGCAGGGCCACCGATTGAACACCTTGGAACATGATCGATATCCCGACGACACCGGGGACCAATACCGTGGCAAAGGCTGAGCTCGCGCCGGCATGAGATTGCCCACCCACCGCTTGGCCGATCTTCGGGAACACGTAGAGGAAGACGAAGCAGAGGAGGAAGGGCTGTATCAAAGTGCGGGCCGTGAACTCCCAGAAGTTCTTCCGTAGAACCACGAGGTCGCGCAGCATGAGAGCTTTGAGCGCGGTCCAGCTAGCCGCTGTGGCCGAACGCACGACGCCGCGATCCAAGCCGATGTCGCGAGTCGCGGCGGGAGCGGTGGTAGCCATCAGTCTCTCAATTCTCTGCCGGTGAGATTGATGAACACGGTTTCGAGACTTGGTTCGGACACTGAGAGGTCCGCGACTTCCAGGCCGTTGCTCTCCGCCGCGTTGACCACGCGTGGAACCAGTCCCTCTTTGCCGCGGACGTGCAGTTCGAGCCCACCGTCCACCGGCCGAACGCGCGTCACGTTTCCCAGCTCGTCTTGGAGAACCGACGCGAGCCGGTCCTGGTCGCCGCTCGCCTTCACCGTGACGATCGTGTCCGCCCGGATACTCTCCTTCAGACCGTCCGGCGTATCGAGGGCCAGGATCTTTCCTTTATCCATGATCGCGACACGACTACAGAGCTGGTCCGCTTCCTCCATGTAGTGAGTCGTGAGCAGGATCGTCTGACCGCCGCCATTCAGTTCCCGCAGTATGTCCCACAACGCCAGTCTGCTCTGGGGGTCGAGGCCCGCCGTAGGTTCATCCATGAAAAGGACCTCTGGGCTGTGAAATATCGAGCGGGCGACCATCAGCCGTTGAGCCATCCCGCCCGACAAGGCGTAGACCGATGCCTTGGCCCACTTGGATAGTTGGAACTTCTCCAGCAGCTCGTCCGCTGTTCGCCGGGAGTCGGCCGCGCCCATTCCGAATAACAAGCCGTGAAAGTAGAGATTTTCCCAAACATTGAGCTGACGGTCGAGGGTGTTGGTCTGCGAAACCGTACCGATCAGCTGCTTGACGAGAGCGGGGTGGTGGACGACGTCAATTCCCGCGATCGTCGCAGTGCCGGAAGTTGGGATGACTCTCGTCGTGAGCATTCCGGCGGTCGTGGTCTTCCCCGCACCGTTCGGGCCCAGGAGCCCGAATATCTCACCCACGCCGACCGAGAGATTGAGCTCGTCTACCGCCCGGAAGTTCGTTCCGGCATAGATCTTTGTGAGATCCGTGGTTCGGACGATCGAATCGGACGGATCAGGGCGCGTGGAAGTGTCGGAGGGAGATGTGTACATGGCGAAAGCAACTCCCACGCTACAGATCCCGTCACCCGTTTCGCTGTCAACGACGGGTGACGCGGCCTTCGCACCGATCACCGTTGTTCCCGCGCCCGCCTTACGAGTAGAACCGCCGCGCCGCCGAGGACCACGATCGCCGGACCACTGTGGACTGCAAGAACGCCGAGGAGGCTGGGGCCGCCCCAGTCGTGCCTGTAGGAGGCGGGATCCGAATAGACGAGGATGAAGAACTCGGCGACACCCCTCACTACCAGGTAGACACCGAGGAACGCTCCTAAAGCGGTTGCCGGCAGGTGCCACAGCCGGACCTTGCCCGAGCTCGTCAACGGGTCGCGCCCTCACTTGAGCCCGCGACCGCTTCAGAGGGCGATTCGGTGCTGGTCCTTCCGTGCACACTCGCCCCCACGCAGCTTCGGTGCACACTCGCCCCCATGAGGACAGCTTGAAGCTAAGAACCGCTCTCGACCATCCGGTATCGCCCTGGTGTCACCCTGACCTTCGCGATTCAGCGATCGACTTGTCGTCGTCAGCCGCCCGCTCCCGAGCCGCTGAAAAAGCTCCCTAGCCCTCCGAATCCTCCAGAGACCCCGGCTTGCGTCGCCGAAACGGATCCCGCGTTTATGGAACCGTTGGCTTCTTTCGTTCCTTGGACCGTCACAGTGTCGCCGGGCTGGAGTGCGGACAGAGATGACTTCTGATCACGATTCACGGTGCTCGTAGGTCCGACATTCACGGCGACCAAGTTGCCGTTCGCAGTTGTCACATACAGCGTGTCGCCGATGATGTCGGTCACGGTGCCGGATGTCGACCCTGACGACGATCCTCCGCCCAACTGACTGAAGGCGGATCCGGATGATCCGCCGGATCCAAGTCGCGATAGTGCGCTCCGGAACGACGAAGCAGAAGCACTTCCCGTCGAGGCTGACGAATGACGTTGCAGATACCCGCCCGCCCAGATCCCGACGCTCGCCACGAGCAGAACGGCGAGCGCGGCCACGGGCCAAGTCAGCCTGATTCCCTTTGCGGGGCCCTTGGACGGCCACTCCTCGGGTTCGTCTCCGAACAACGGGTCCAAGTTCGTCGTAGGCGTTGTTACCGGTACCTGGGCGGTGGTCTGCAGATCGGCCGTTTGCACGGCCGGTTGTTCTCGCGTTACCTCGAGCGAATCATCCACTTCACTCATCTTTTCCACTTCCCTCGCTCATTCGTATCGCAACGCATCGATCGGCCTCAACGATGAGGCGCGATATGCAGGGTAGAAACCGGCGACGACCCCCACGAGCAAGGCAACGCCGAAGG
>DASPVS010000535.1:0-5729 GCA_035622235.1 Acidimicrobiales bacterium
CCTTCGGCGTGTAGACGGCAGCCACCCCCTTGCCTCTGAGCAGTTCTGCGTCTTCGGGTGGAACGATCCCACCAACGACGACGGGCGCTTCGACTCCTTCTGATCGCAACCGGTCCATCACCTCAGGAACGAGCTCCAAGTGGCTTCCCGACAGAATCGAGATCCCGACCACGTCCACGTCCTCGTCGCGAGCCGCCGCCGCGATCTGGTCAGGTGTGAGCCTGATTCCCTGGTATACGACTTCGAAGCCTGCGTCGCGAGCGGCGACGGCGATCTGCTCAGCGCCATTCGAGTGACCGTCGAGACCTGGCTTCGCAACGAGTAGGCGCGGCGGTCTTCCCCTCACCGCCGCGAACTCCTTCGATCGCGCGACGACACCGGCGAGCTCGCCGCCCCGCTGTCCGATGCCACCTGCCACGCCGGTGGGGGCCCTGTACTGACCGAAGACCTCGCGAAGCGCTCCCGCCCATTCGCCTGTGGTGCCGCCCGCGTGAGCGAGAGCGATCGTGGCGGGCATGAGGTTCACCGATTCGTCTTCCGCGCTCCTTCGCAATTCTTCGAGCGCGCGCTTCACGGAAGAGTTGTCACGGTTCGACCTCCAGCGCGCCACGTCCGCGCGCAGGTCGGCCTCGACCGCAGGATCCACCTTCAGGATCGTCGACTCACCTTCGCGATCGCCTGAAAGCGGGGAAGGCTCGGTCGCGGTGAAGCAGTTGACACCCACCACCTGCAGCTCGCCGCTTTCGATGCGCTTCACCCGCTCGGCCTGGCTGTGGACCAGACGCCGCTTCAGCTCGTCCACGGCTTCGAATGCGCCTCCGAGCTCTTCGACCTCGGCGAGCTCGCGCCAAGCGGACTCCGCCAGCTCTTCGGTTTTGGCCGCGATCACCTTCGATCCCTCGAAGATGTCCTCGTACTCGAGCAGGTCCGTCTCGAAAGCAAGGATCTGTTGAATCCGAAGGGACCACTGTTGATCCCAGGGGCGCGGCAATCCGAGAGCCTCGTTCCAGGCTGGAAGTTGTATCGCCCGCGCTCGCGCGTCGCGCGACAACGTAACGCCCAGGGCCTCGAGAACGATGCGGGGGACATTGTTCTCGGGCTGCGCCTCGGTCAAGCCGAGAGAGTTGACCTGAACACCATAGCGAAAGCGCCGCAGCTTTGGATCCTCGACTCCGTAGCGTTCGAGGCATATGCGGTCCCAGAGTTGTGTGAACGCGCGCATCTTGCACGTTTCTTCCACGAACCGGATGCCGGAGTTGACGAAGAACGAGATGCGCCCGACGACTTCGGGCAGCTCGTGAGGTTCGATCTTTCCCGAATCACGCACCGCGTCGAGGACGCCGACCGCCGTCGCGAGGGCGAAGGCGAGCTCCTGCACCGGTGTGGCGCCGGCCTCTTGCAGGTGGTAGCTGCAAATGTTGACGGGGTTCCACTTCGGGACGTGGCGGACGCTGTACGCGATCGTGTCGACGATGAGCCGGCGGCTCGGTGCGGGCGGGAAGATGTAGGTCCCGCGAGAGAGATATTCCTTGACGATGTCGTTCTGGGTCGTCCCCGACAGAACGCTCGGGTCGGTGCCCTCGTTTTCTGCGTGCGCGATGTACAGGCCCAGTAGCCATGCGGCCGTTGCATTGATCGTCATGGAGGTGTTCATCTCGCCCACGGGAATTCCGTCCATGAGCTGGTCCATGTGGCCGAGGTGGGCGACGGGGACCCCGACTTTGCCGACCTCGCCCGCCGCTTGCGGGTCGTCGGGGTCGTATCCGGTCTGGGTCGGAAGGTCGAAGGCGATCGAAAGCCCGGTCTGACCCTTTGCAAGGTTCGACCGGTAGAGCTCGTTCGAGGCGCGCGCGGACGAGTGCCCCGAGTAAGTCCGCATGACCCAAGGCTTGTCCCGAGCCATCAGCCGTTCACTTTCGATAGTCGTAAAAACCTTGGCCGGACTTCCGGCCCAGTTGTTCCGCGGCCACCATCCGGCGCAACAGCGGGACCGCTGCGTAGTTCGGGTCGCGGAATTCGGCGTAGAGCGCATCGAGGATCGCGAGGCTCGTGTCCAGGCCGACCAGATCAAGAAGGGCGAATGGCCCCATCGGGAACCCGCACCCTCCCTTCATCGCCGTGTCGATCCCGTCGCGAGTCGCGACCCCCTGCTCGAGAAGCCGCACGGCGTTGTTGAGATAGGGGAAGAGAAGCGAATTCACGATGAATCCCGCCTGGTCCTTCACTTCGACCGGGCTCTTCCCGCAGGCTTCGGCGAATCCCTTTGCGACGTCGATCGTCTCGTCCGAGGCGGTGATCGGGCGAACCACCTCCACGAGCTCCATCACCGGCGCCGGATTGAAGAAGTGGATTCCGCAGACCTTTTCCGGGCGACCGGTCTCCATGGCCATTTCGACGACGGGCAAGGTCGAAGTGTTGGTTGCCAGGATGGCGCGTTCCTGGCAGATCCGGTCCAGCTCGGTGAACAGATGGCGCTTCACCCCCAAGTCCTCGACCACCGACTCGATCACGAGGTCGCACCCGGCTAGCTCGCCGAGATCGGATACAGCGGTGAGCCTCGACATGGCCGCCTCGCTGTCGGAGGGGTCGAGCTTGCCCTTTTCGACCTGCTTGGCCAGAGACTTCTCCATCCCTGCGGCCATCGCGTCGGCCGAGGCTTGTGACCTGGACCGCAGCACCACCTCGAACCCGCTCTTTGCTGCTGCTTCGGCGATGCCCGATCCCATGATCCCCGAGCCCACGATTCCCACGCGTTTGATCGACATGACCCGAATGTTACCGGCGGGTAAACGGGCGCGCCCATGAGCACCGGGGTGCGCCGAAATGCCGCGCCGGGGTGCGCCCAGGAGCGGCGGGGCGCACCAAAACGCCGCGCCGGGGGCGCCGAAACGCAGCACCCGACAGCGACGAAGTGCACCATGGCCTGGGACCTTTGCGCCCGGCCGTATTGTGACGCTCGTGCACGCCGAGAGCTCTGACACTCGTTGCGGTCCTCTCGCGCTCGTAGGGGGCGACGAATGGAACGAAGGCTGCACGTTCGACTCGGAGCTTCTGGCAGCGTCGGGTGGCAACGAGGTTCTCGTTCTTCCGACCGCGGCCGCGTACGAGCACCCTCAGAAAGACGTCGATCGCGCGAGCGCCTGGTTCGCCAAGTTGGGCGGAACGGTACGTGGGGTGAGCGTTCTCACCAGGACGGACGCGTCGGACCGGATCCACGCGGAGGAAGTGCGCCACGGGCGCTTCATCTACCTGGGCGGTGGGTCCGCGATGCACCTGAGGTCGGTGCTCAAGTCTTCGGCCGTCTGGCAGGCCCTTCTCGAAGCGTGGCGCGCTGGAGCGGTGGTGGCCGGTGCGGGCGCGGGGGCGATGGTGCTGACGGACCCGATGGTCGACCCTCGCGGAGGGGCGCTCACCGTCGGGCTCGGAATGGTGGAGGAGCTCGCAGTGATCTCCCATTTCGGTCACGAGAACGCCGAGAAGGTCCATCGTTCGATAGCTCTCGCCGCCCCGGGACTGCCGGTCGTGGGGGTGCCGGAGCGCACAGCTCTCATAAGGCACCCCGATGGAACCTGGGAGAGTGCGGGCGAGGGGGAGGTGCAGGTCTTCGTGAGCGGCGAACCGGCGGGATTCGAGGCTCTGCCGGTCTGAAGCGTCAGTCCGCTGCCGGTCTGAAGCTCAGTCCAATGCCGCGCCGAAGCGTCAGTCCGCTTCCGTGATCGTCACGGACTGGATGACCACGTCTTCTGTCGGCTTGCCGGACTTCGTTCCGATCGCGTCGATCTCTGCGACAGTCTCCAGGCCGTTCACCACCTTTCCGAACAGCGTGTAGTTGGGGGGAAGCCGCATTCCGTCGGGGCCGCTGATCACGAAGAACTGGCTACCGTTCGTGTCAGGGCCCGCGTTCGCCATGGCGAGTGAGCCGAGCTCGTAACGGCCGGGAGCCGGGAGTTCGTCGGCGAAACGATAACCGGGTCCTCCAGTTCCGGTACCGGTCGGATCCCCACCTTGGATGACGAATCCCGGGATCACCCGATGGAAGACGATCCCGTCGAAATAGTGGTTGAGCGCGAGAAACACGAAGCTGTTGACTGCGCGCGGCGCAGCTACGCCGTCGAGGGCGATCGTCATCGTGCCCTTCGAGGTTTCCATCACCGCCGTATAGCGCTTGGTGGGATCGGTTCCGATGGGAGGCTCGGATTCGAAGCGCTGCTTCTTAGGGCTCGATCCGTCCGCGGCTGGCCATTCGACGGTCAACGGGTTCTCCTCTGCTTCCGGCTTGTCGCGTCATGTTTGTTCAGCACCCGCCCTCCAAGCAAAATTCCGTGCCGCCAAATTCCATCTGGCCGACGAAGCCCGGTGATCGCGTGCGCTGCTGTCACCGCCCGATCGATCCGAGCTCTTGCGCAATGGACAGCATGGCTTTCTTTTCGCGCTCCCAGACCACCGCGATCTGATCGGCGAATCCGTCTCGCAACAAGGCCTTGTTTGCGACGAGCGCTGCCACCTCGTGTACTGCCAATTGTTCCGCCAGAGCCAACGACTCCTCGACGGAGGTGCCTTCGGGCGCTTCGGTGAAGGCGAAACCCACCTTCACGGCTTCAGACGCGCTCAACGGCGCTCCGGAGAGCATCATCCAGGTCGCATTCTGCCGGCCGACGCGTTGGGGCAGGAGCCAGCTGCTCGCCGCCTCCGCACAGGTGCCGAGTGCGACGAACGGCATGCGGATCTCGGCTTTCTCGTCTACCACCACGAGGTCGCAGTGCAAGAGAAGGGTTGCCCCGAATCCGACCGCCACGCCGTTCACCGCTCCGATCAGTGGTTTCGGGAACGTCGCCAGTCGTTCGAGTAAGGGGTCGAAGTCCCTTCCGAGCTCGGCCGGTCCTCCGGGCCTGCTCATCTCGTCGAGGTCCACGCCGGCGGAGAACGCCCGACCGCTGCCGGTGATCACGCAGACTGCGACGCTTTCGTCTTCGGCTGCCTCGTCGAGTGCGGTCTTGAGCTTTCGATAACCCTCGGCGTTGAACGCGTTGAGCTTTTTCGCCCTATCGAGAAGGACAACCCGGACTTTTCCGCGGTCCTCCACCACTACCTCGTACCGGGTCCCGTCGGTTGCGGCGTCGTCGCCGGAACCTTCGTCCGCATCGGTCTCTAGTGCTTTTCTTCCGGCCATCGCATCCTCTCGCCGTGCACGGCCTGCGTGCCCACTTCTGAACGTGCCGGCCCGTGCATAAGCTAAATCGTCCGAAGGAGGAAGGTGCCGTGGAGGAGACCGCTCAGAAATCCGGGACCGCTCATTCGGACACCGTTCATTCGGACACCGTTCATTCGGACACCGTGCTCGTGGAGCGCCCGAGGCCTGGGGTCGCTCTGGTCACGCTGAACCGGCCGTCGCGATTGAACGCGCTCACTTCGGAGATGTTGGAACGCATCTACGACACCTTCCGGTCACTGGGCCGAGATTCGGATTGCAGGGTGATCGTAATAACGGGGGCCGGCAGGGGATTTTGCGCAGGCGACGACCTTGTGGACTACGAACCACCGAAGTGGGTGTCACAAGAGCTCGGACCGCTCCAGTCAAACATGTACCAACAGAAGTACGTCGCTCAGCTCGTTCCGCGAATGCGCGCGCTTCCTCAACCCGTGATCGCGGCGGTCAACGGACCCGCCGCGGGCGCCGGCTATGCGCTCGCACTCGGGGCGGAGCTACGACTGGCGTCGGAGTCCGCCGT
>DASPVS010000536.1:0-15828 GCA_035622235.1 Acidimicrobiales bacterium
CCTCGACGTGCTCGGAGTCGCGAAACGCCTCTGACTTTGAGTTTCCCTGCGAAGGCTCGTGCGACGATTCGATTGGCGGTTCGAATGGCGGTCGGTGCGCCGTAGAAGACGAAGAATTTGAGATATCCACTGCCTCCGGTGACGGCAGCTCGCCGAGCGGCAGGCGCACCTGGAATATCGCTCCGCCGTCCATCCCTTCACCGACCCCCACTTCCCCGCCGTGCGCGACCACGATCGAGGAAACGATCGACAACCCGAGCCCGGCACCTCCTGTGGCCCGTGCCCTCGACGCGTCGGAGCGGAAGAACGGCTCGAAGATTCGCGGGCGGTCTTCCGGCGCGATCCCGGTTCCGTGGTCTTGAACCTCGAGGACAGCCGTGTCGCCGTCGGTGAGGAGCCTCACCTCGACGGGTGTCGCAGGGGGTGTGTGAGTCATGGCGTTGGTCAGCAGGTTGTCCACCATCTGCCTCAGTCGGTCCGCGTCTCCGACGACGGGTGCGTCAGGCACGGACTGAAGTGTCACCGACCGCTCGGGGTCGATCGCGAGCGCCGCGTCGACCGAGCTCGCTACGACGTCGGTGAGATCGACATTCTCGTGTGCGATCGGACGCTCGTGACCGAGTCTGGCGAGAAGGAGGAGATCCTCGACCATCACCGACATCCGCGCCGTCTCGTTGCGGATATGGCGCATCGACGTGGCGAGGTCCTCCGGCCGATCCTTCGCGCCACGGTCGAACATCTCCGCGTATCCGCGGATCGACGTGAGCGGGGTGCGCAACTCGTGCGACGCATCCGCCAGGAAACGACGTAACCGCTCTTCGGACGCGGCTCTCGCGTCGAACGCTCCTTCGATCTCTTCGAGCATCTTGTTCAGCGCCGATCCGAGCTCGCCCACTTCGGTCCCGTCTCCGGCTGGTGTGACGCGCATGGTCAGATCCCCCGCAGCGATCGCGCCGGCGGTTGCCGCCATGGTGTCGAGCGGACGAAGTTCGCGCCGTACCAACCACCAGGCGACGAACGCCAGGCCACCTAGCACGACGATTCCCACGAGGACCTCGGTGAGGACGAGCCGGCTCAACGTTTGATGCACGTTCGTAAGCGGTATGGCGGCGACGATCGTGCCCGCACCGTCCCCGAGTGACACGGCCACGGCCCTGTACTCGACCGGGGAGCTCCCGGAGCTGGAAACCGAGAAGTAGACCGACTGTCCGGGCCGTTTCGACTGGGGCAGGGGTGTCGGGAGGTTCGGTATGGGGCCTTCGCTGACGACGAAACCCCTCCAGAGCACCGTTCCTGACGGGTCGACGATCTCTCCGAACGTCCCGGGCTCTACTAGCACTCCACCCTGCGCGCCACCGAAGTTGGGGACTGGTCCGAACCCGAACGGCCCGCCTTGGATCTGCGCCTCGATCGCGCGCGTTAGCGGTGGGACCGCTTGGTAGAGCTCGCTGTCGAACCTTCCGAGCAGGAACGAGCTGAGAAGGGCGTAAGTGGCGACGGCGGCCGCTATGAGACCCACCGCCACCACCCCGATCAACACGAGGATTAGGCGGAGCCTGAGCGTCATCGCTCAGCCCGTCGGCTGGCGAAGGCTGTAACCGACGCCTCGAACGGTATGGATCAGGCGGGGCCCCGAACCGTCGATCTTCTTTCGCAGGTAGCTGATGTAGATCTCCACCACATTGGCGTTGCCGTCGAAGTCGTAGTTCCAAACCCTGTCGAGGATCTGGGATTTCGAGACGACCCGGCCCGCATTGAGCATCAGGTAGTGCAGAAGCTTGAACTCGGTCGGGGTGAGCTCGATGCGACTCGGTCCTCGAAAGACTTCGTGGCTCTCCTCGTCGAGCTCGAGCTCTCCGACCGACAACTTTCCGTCGTCTCCTTCGCCGTGGACCCTGCGAAGAATCGCTCGGAGCCGGACGATCAGCTCCTCGACGCTGAAGGGCTTCGTCATGTAATCGTCGCCGCCCAAGGTGAACCCACGCAGCTTGTCCTCCAGCGAGTCGCGGGCGGTCAGGAACAGCACGGGAAGTCGAGACGCAGCACGTTCTGCGGAGAGCCTTCTCAGAACTTCGAACCCGTCGAGGTCGGGCATCATCACGTCGAGAACGACCAGCTGGGGTCGCTGGGCGGTCACGGCGTCGATCGCCTCCCTGCCCGAGCGCGCTACTTCCACGTCCATGCCCTCGTAGCGCAGCGCCATGGACAGGAGATCGGTGATGCTCTGCTCGTCGTCGACGACGAGTATTCGCGGCTTGTCTGCCAACAGGATCGCCCTCCGCAGACATCCTGACCGAATTTCCTGTGAGTTGTCTGTGAAAACGGTGGGCGGCGAATGTGCACTCGGATAACTGGACCTTGCCGTTCACATTTACTACTGTGCCACTTCGGACTGGCTCACTCAGAGGGTGACGGAGTTCGTCAGGCCATCACAACCAGGAGGGGCTCGATCCGTGCTGAACCGACCGATGAAACTGCTGCTGGCCTGCTCTGCCGTGTTTGTGTCCGCGGCGACGATCGCGATCGCTTCGTCGCCCGCCCCGGCGAGCGCACAGGGTCCTTCGTCCCCAGCGTGCAGGTTCAACGGGAACAAGCTTCCGATAGTCACCGACATCAGCCCGGGCTCCCAGGTGCAGCTCAGCTGTACCGGCTTGGCGCCACTTCATCCGTATCTCCTCACAGAGCTCAGCCTCGTCATCGGGATCGACCCCGCTGCGTCGGGGCTCCTGACGGGAAGCGTCACGTCTCTCTCGGGACTGGAATCACTGCTCAGCTCGCTCGGTCTGCTGAACGCCGGCTCGCTCGACTTTGTCTTCTCTGACCTGAACGGAGACCTGAGCGTCACCTACACCGTCCCCTCCACCCAGGCTCTCGATCCGAATGCGAGCTGCCCACCAAGCACCACCGAGTACAACTCGGGCCTGCTCGGCTGCGCACTTGCAATGATCGACCTCACGAGCTTCAAGCCGGTGGGTGCGGGGAGCAGCGTGCTCGAGTACCAAGGTTTTCCCATTCTTCCGAGCGCCGACCAGTCCCCGACTCTCGCCCTTTCGACGCCGAGCGCCGGGCGCGGTGAAACCGTCAACGTGACGGACGCCCCCGGCGCCACCACCTACTGGTGGCTGTCCACCCTCGCGACCCTCGACTCGCTTCTCGGAGGGAGCGGCGGGACGGGAACGGTGACTGTCCAGATGGGCAAGAAGTTGAAGGATCTCACCCCGGTCACGAGCACCGCGACGGTGACACCCGCCAGCTATGTCTCCGGACCGCTCGACTATCCCGGAACCTTCACTCCCCCTGCGCTCACCGGCAGCTTCACCGTGCCGACGTCTCTCAACAAGGGCGGTTACAAGGTCGTCGTCACAGAGACTGCGACGATCACCGGTCTGCCCATATCGATATCCGCGACGACCAAGCTCAAAGTCACCTGATCTCCCGCCGGCGTGAGGGCGATCCGCGGTCGCTTCTCACGCGCAACCCCCCGGACTACCGAGGGCCGGCCCGACGGGGCCGGTCCTCGGTAGGACCAAACCCTCGTCCGGCACGTTCGTACACTCGTGGTCCGCGTAGTGGAAACACCTAGAGGAGCTGCGATCCGGAGGTCGGAAGTGGACACCATCGGCGAGAACGCCGCCAGCAAGGCGAATCAGGTCGAAGTCGTCGAGCGTTATCTTTCGTCGGTCGGCAACCGGGACTGGGACGAGTTCGGTCGCTGTATCACAGACGACGTAGTGCGCATCGGCCCCTACGGTGACACTTACAGGGGACGAACCGATTACGTGGCTTTTCTCGCAGACCTCATGCCGCGCCTCGCGGGATACGCGATGCGCGTCGACCGGATAGTGAGCGAGGGAGATGTCGTCGCAGTCGAGCTGAGAGAGACCGTGGAGATAGACGGTGCTCCGAAGGTCACACCGGAATGTCTCGTGTTCGACATCGACCCCGACGGACGGATCGCCAAGATCGCCATCTACATACGGAGCTCATGACGAACTCATAAAGGCACCTGAACCGTCTTCTCGTTCTGCCATCTCCGCAGGACAAGGTAGGGGCCTTTGAGGGCTCCGTGGTCCCAGGCACCGAATCCCATGGTCGTCCCAGCGGTGCCGCTAGCGGCCGGCATTCGCTTCACGCGCTCGAGCGCGTCGCGTACCCCTGCCCGCGTCAAATGCTCCGTTCTTACGAGAGCCTCCGCCAACAGACGGCCTATGTCGAACGCGGCCACACCGACGGGACCGGCAGCCGCACGACGAGACAGGTCTCTCAACCGAGATCGTTGGACGTTGTCGTCCGCGACCGTGTCGACATAGGTCCAACCCTCCCAATCGGCGCGCCAGTCGCGACGCGTGTAACCGAACATGAGCGAGGAGTTCGCGACGACGGGAATGTTCCAACCCGCTCTGTGAACAACTACCGCCAAGGCCCTCGCTGCTACACCGAGACCCAGGTACGCGAGACAATCCGGCCGAGCGCTCTGTAGGCGGGAGACCGTCGACGACAGGTCCTGTGCGAGTGGGGACACCGCTGCGCTCGCGAGGATGTCTATCCCGGCGCGGGCGGAGGCCTCGGTGAACACCTCTGCGTACCGCCTGCCAACAGGAGAATGGTCGTATGCCAACGAAGCAGAACCGAAGCCTCTCGTGCAGAGGTGATCCACCAGCACCTCGGGCTCTTCCTCGAGGGAACCGACCTGGTAATGGAACATCCATTCGCTGCGTGTGCGCTCTCCGCCCGTGTAGTTGATGCAAGGAATGCACGCAGAGTCCGCCAGGTCCCTTACGACGAGCCCGTTGTCGCTGATGGAAGGTCCTACGACTGCGAGCGCTCCGATGTCGACCAGCTCAGAGAACTTCTTTTCGACGTCGTAAGCCGAGCCCGCCGGAAGCCCCTGCGCGTGGCTCGGCACGAGCTTTACGTCGCGGTCGAGGCGATCCCCGGACGCGACGGTTTCTATACCGAGTCGCAACGCCTCTTCGAACGACGCTCCGCCGTCATGTTGAGGAAAGTCGTAGAGAACGCCCACCGGTATGGGCGTCTTCGCACCCGCCGGGGCTTGATCGGTCACGTCCAGCTGCTCCGCAGCCTCAACGCGCAGGCTCGAAGAGCGCAATCCCGGCTTCGTCGGAGACAGCCTCGAATCGTGCCCGAAGGGGCATCCCGATGAAGATGTCCTCGGGCTCGCATCCGACGACGTTCGTCATGACGCGAGGCCCCTCCTCGAGGTCGACGAGCCCAACCACGTACGGAAGCATGTCTCTGAAGGGACGGCTGTAGTTCTGGCGGATGACAGTGAAGCTGTAAAGAGTCCCCCTGCCGCTCGCTTCGACCCATTCCACCTCTCCCCTGCACTCCACACAGTGCGCCCGCCCGTAGAGCTGGCGAGCGCCGCAATTGCGGCACTGCTGGACCACCAGGCGTCCCTCGTGTGTCGCTTCCCAGTAGGGGGCCGAGTCGGGATCCGGCACCGCAGCGGGCCGGGGTTTGGGGGGACGTTCCTTTGGGGTGTCCCTGGTTGCGTCACTCATGCGCGTTCCTTGATCTCCGTTTGTCCGAGGCGGCTCGTTCACAGCCAGGTCCTGGCGGGTGTTCGTCCACGGCTGATCGTCCCGGCGGTTCGTTCACGGCTGATGGTCCCGGCGCTTCGTTCACGGAGCTTCGTTACTCAGAACGAGTGTCGCACCGGTGGAGAGCATCCCCCCGGTTCCGTGCGCAACCGCAATACGCGCATCTCGGACCTGGGTGGGACCACACTCGCCTCGCAGCTGCTTGACGGCCTCCACGATCAGGAACATGCCTCGCATGCCGGGGTGGCACGACGACAGTCCTCCCCCGTCGGTGTTCGTCGGCAGACGGCCTCCGACTTCGAGACCTCCGTCGTCCACGAACGCTCCGCCCTCGCCTTTCGCACAGAAACCGAGATCCTCGACGGTGAGAAGCACCGTGATCGTGAACGAGTCATACAGTTGGGCGACGTCAACGTCGTCCGGTTTTATCCCGGCCCGCGACATAGCAAGAGGGCCGCACTGGGCTGCAGGCGAGATGGTCAGGTCGCGCATCGACGAGATGTTCATGTGGTGGCTCGTCGAATGTGCGGCTCCCAGCACGTAAGCAGGTCTCTTCGGGAGATCTCTTGCCCTTTCCGCGGTGGTGACGACGCAGGCGGCTCCCCCGTCGGTGACGAGACAGCAATCGAGTTTGTGAAGCGGATCGGCGACGAGCCGCGAATTGACGACGTCGTCGACCGTGATCGGTTCCCTCTGCTGCGCCATCGGGTTGTGAGACGCATGCAGACGCATCGCGACGGCGATCGAAGCAAGCTGCTCGGAGGTCGTCCCGTACTCGTACATGTGCCTGCGCGCCGCCAGGGCGTAGTTTCCGACGAGCGTGTTCCCCCACAGAGCGTCGTACGCGGAGGGACCAAACGTCATCGCCGACGCACTGCCGCCTGTACCGAGGCGGCGGCCCATCTGCGAGAGCTGGATGCTTCCGTAGGTGATGAGGACCACCTCGGCGATCCCAGCCTCCACGGCGAGGGCCGCGTGCTCGACGAGCACCTCGAAGGAAGATCCACCTGTGTTTGTCTCGTCCAGATAGTTCGGGTGCAGTCCGAGATACTCGGCGATCCCCACGGCATACATCGGAAAAAAGCCTGCAGTGGCGAATCCGTCCACGTCGTCGAAGCCGAGACCGGCATCCGCGAGGGCTCGCTCCGCTGCTTGCGCGTGGACGGCTTGCTCCGACAAATCCGGCAGGAGCGGATAATCGGAAGTCGCCACGCCTGCGATGACCGCACGGCGTCGTTCAGTCACTGTTTCGTGCCTCTTCTTCGTTGCTCATCGTTCTCTTGCTCTTTAGATTTCAGCGCGGTCGATTTCCGCGCCTTCCACTCGGTCAGCACTTCTTCGGTGTGCTCTCCCAGATGCGGTGGCCTTCGCGTCATCGCCCAAGGCGAGCCGTGAGCCACGAAAGGGGCCCCGGGATAGGTGACCGTGCGACCCAGGCTCTCGTGGTCGAGGCCGACGAAATGACCACGCGAGCGGAGGTGCGAGTCATCCACGGTCTCTTCCGGAGACCGGATCACGCCCCAGGGGAGGCCCGCCTTCTGTCCCAGTCGATAGAGCGTCTCCGCGTCGTGTTTGGCCGCGAGCCGCTTGAGCGCGCCCCAAATCTCTTTGTAGTTGGCCGCTCTGTGGGCGGGGTCCTTGTAGGAAGGTTCGGAGAGCGGGCCGGCGACACCGTCGGCTTCGAGCATCTCGAGCATTCCTTCGAAGACGTGAGGACCGAGGAAGTCGGGGTTGAGCGCGGCAACCTGGCGTCCATCGGCCGCTGTGAGAGTCGGATGCGGGCCGCGCCTGTAAGGGTTCCCCGAGCACAAGTAAGTCATGAGGTGCCACTCGGTCATGCTCGCGGAGCACTCGTGCGCCGAAACGTCGATCAGTTGACCCCTTCCGGATTCGCCCCTCCAGTAGAGGGCCGCCATCGTGGCTATCGCGGCGTACGTGGCCGCCGTACGAAGCGCTTGATCGCCCATGCAAGCGAGCGGCGGGGTGTCGTACTTCCCGCCGGAGCCCGGACCGTAACCGCAGGCGGCCATCGAACCGCCGAGAGCCATGAGGACGAGATCGTCAGCCAGATAGTCGGCCCATGGTCCACTCTGACCAAAGGGCGTCACTGCGCAAACGATCAGCGCGGGATTAGATTTCTCCAGTTGCTCGTAGGCAAGTCCGCGTTCGGTGGCCTCGCCGGGGCGCATGTCGTGCACGAAGACGTCCGCTGAGCCCAAAAGAGCGCGCAGCTCCACGTCTTCTATGACGACGGAACGCTTTCCGACGTTGTCGGCCCAGAACGCCAGGCTGTGATCAGGATCGCCGTCGTCGTCGAGAAACGGACCGGCCAGTCGTGACTCTGCCCCGTTTTGCGATTCGACCTTCACGACATCCGCGCCCAGGCCGGCGAGAAGTCTTCCGCAATACTCCACGGGCCCATCAGTGCACTCGAGAACCCGCACTCCTTCGAGCGCGCTCTGCACGTCGCCAGGAATCTTTTGCCGATCGCCGGAGGCCCTCCGCACCTCGCCGTGTGACCTCGACACCTCTCCGCGTAACCTCGGCACCTCGCCGCGCGACCTCTGCACCTCGCCGCGCGACCTCGGCACCTCGCAGCGCTCAGCAGGTTGCGCACTCATCGGAGAGCTCCGAAGTCGTGGAGCTCTTCGACCTCGTCGCTACCGAGTCCGAGGATCTCGGACAACACTGCTTCGTTGTCCTCGCCGAGACGCGGTGGGCCTCTGCGCAAACGGCCGCCGGTATGGGGAGCGGTTTCTGACATCCGGAACGGCACCCCTTCGAGTGGGAGCTCGCCCACTTCAGTGTTGCCGATTCGCGTGAAATGGCCGCGTGCCGCGAGCTGCTCGTCGCGTTCGAGACGATCTGCCGCGTCCTGGACGGCACCCGCGGGTACACCCGCGGCCTGGAGAGCGTGCATGATCTCGTAGCGGTCGCGGGTGCGTGTCCATCCCTCGATGCATGCGTCGAGCGCGTCCGCGTTCTCGAGTCTCGACGCGATGGAGCCAAAACGCGGGTCGTCGCCCCAGGCGGGTCGGCCCATCACGTCCAAGAGCGCCGCGAATTGCTCTTCTGTTCGACACGAGATCACGACCCAACAGTCCTCGCCGACGGCACGGTACGCGCCCCCGGGTGCGCTCGGTGGATAAAACCGACGGTTGCCGCTGGGAAAACCCTGCCGGCGACTGGGTCGACCGTTCAACAGGGCATCGAGAAGGATCGCACCCGACAACGCGGTTGCCGGCTCGAGTTGGGAGACGTCGAGGTGCTGTCCGTTACCGGTGCGCTGGCGGTAGAGGAGCCCGGTCAGCACCGCCACCGCTCCCAGGTAACCGCCGACGTGATCCAGATAGGAGAACGACCAACCGGCCGGCGGGCGATCGGGCATGCCCACTAGGAAAGTCAGCCCGGTCAGCGCTTGTGCGGTCGGGCCCATCGTCACATGTGATTTGTCCGGACCGAAATGGCCGAAGCCGCACATCGACACGTAGACGATGTCCGGTTTCAACTCCTGGAGCCGCTCGAAGCCAAGACCCCACCGTTCGAGGGTTCCTGCGGCGAAGCTCTCGGTTACGACGTCTGAGACTCGGACGAGGTCCTCGAGGAGCTCCAGTCCTCGCGGATTTCGCGCGTCGACAGTGATGCTTCGCTTGCCGCCGGTGTTGTATTTGTAGAAGATCCCGCCCCGATTGGGGCTGGCAGCCGTGGTGGCGTTGGCGAGGGTCGCAGCACCGAACGCCTCCCCTCTTTCACCCGGTTCGGGGACGTACGGCGGCATCATGCGGACGGGGTCCGGCCGGGTGGTGCTTTCGACGCGGATGACGTCCGCGCCGAGGCATCCGCAGATCAACGTCGCCTGGGATCCGAACCCGAGCCGCGTGAAATCGAGGATCCGGATCCCGTCGAGGGCCATGGGGCCCGGCGAGCCCGGGCCTCGCAGCTGTCCTCGCATGGCACTTGACGATAACTTGTTCTCCGACACGCGTGTCAGGGAACTGTCGAGTACGGGAGGGGCCGTGGAGCTAAACGACCTAGTTCTCGTGAGTGTCGACGACCACGTGGTGGAACCGCCGAACATGTTCGAAGGGCGCCTGCCGGCCAAGTGGCAGGACCAGGCGCCGTTCGTTGACCACCGCGACGACGGCACCGAGATCTGGCGCTTCGACGACAAAGAGGCGACGAACATAGGCCTGAACGCGGTGGCCGGTCGGCCGGTGGAAGAGTACGGAATAGAACCGACGTCCTTCTCGGAGATTCGGTCCGGCTGCTACGACGTGAACGACCGCGTGAGGGACATGGACGCCAACGGGGTGCTTGCGTCTATGTGCTTCCCCTCTTTTCCGAATCTGTGCGGCCAGTTGTTCGCAAAAGCATCTGATCCAGAGCTTGGACTCGCCGTGTTGCGCGCTTACAACGACTGGCACGTCGACGAATGGTGCGGCACGCACCCGGGCCGCTTCATCCCGTTGGGACTGCTTCCGATCTGGGACCCGTCTGCCATGGCGGACGAGGTGCGCCGCCTGTCGGGTAAGGGCTGCCATGCGGTGTCGTTCTCGGAGAACCCGTCGAAGCTCAAGATGCCGAGCTTCCACGCGGACCACTGGGACCCGTTTTGGGCTGCGTGCGCGGAGGAAGGGACGATCGTCTGCCTCCACATCGGCTCGTCCTCTTCCCTCGTCGTGACCGCACCGGACGCGCCGATCGACGTGCTCATAAGTCTTCAGCCGGTGAACATCGTCCAAGCGGCAGCGGACCTGCTGTGGTCGCCCGTGCTGAGACGCTTTCCGGAACTACGGGTTTCGCTATCCGAAGGGGGCATCGGGTGGGTCCCGTACTTCTACGACCGCATGGACTGGATCTACAAGCGG
This sequence comes from Acidimicrobiales bacterium, assembly GCA_035622235.1. Classification (GTDB taxonomy): domain Bacteria; phylum Actinomycetota; class Acidimicrobiia; order Acidimicrobiales; family UBA8190; genus DASPVS01. The sequence continues at coordinate 10,433 of DASPVS010000536.1, forward strand.
CACCATCGTTGGACCGGACAGGAGTTCGGTGACCGACTGCCGAGTGAAGTCTTCAAGGAGCAAGTGGTTACCTGCTTCATCGACGATCCCGCAGGTCTCGAACTACGTCATCGCGTGGGCATCGACGGCATCTGTTGGGAGGTGGACTACCCGCATTCCGATTCGACGTGGCCCATCTCCCCGGAGACTTTCGCTGCATCCTCAGGTGACATTCCCGACGACGAGATCGAGAAGATCACGCACAGAAACGCCATGCACCATTTCCGCTACGACCCGTTCTCCCGATGGAAGCGCGAAGAATGCACGGTCGGATCGTTGCGCGCCAGGGCACGAGACGTGGACGTGACACCGAAGCCGGCCAACGGCGCCCGCCGTTCCGTCGACGAAGACGCGCCCCGGCTCACCAAGGCCTCCGATCTGACCCGTCCCGGCCTGAGCGCGCGTGCGTGACCGCGTCGGCGGGCGCTCTTTTCAGGAAGGTAGCTTCAGGAAGGTGGCTTTATGACGGCGAAAGCGGCGCCGGACGGGTCCTGCAACGTCGCCATGCGACCGGCAGAAGTGTCTGTCGGCGGAGAGGTGACCTGCGCGCCGGTGCTCGTCGCTTTCGAAACCGTTGCATCGCAGTCATCGACGGCGAAGTACACGAGCCAGTGAGGCGCGATGTCGCTCGGGGTGTGCAGAGGTAGCTCAACCATCCCACCGACAGGTGCGTCCCCTCGCTGCCACATCGTGTACGACATCCCCTCGAAGTCCTCGCTCGTCGCGCCCCAGCCGAACACGTGCGCGTAGAAAGATTTCGCTTTGTCCGCGTCGCGTGTCCTGAGCTCGTTCCAGCAGAAAGTGTCGGCTTCGTTCGCCAGTTGCGCGCCCTGATGTGTCTTCGGCTGCCATATCGCGATGACTGCGCCGGTCGGATCCGAGAACACCGCCATCCGCCCGACATCTAGGACGTCCATCGGCTCCACGAAGACGACCCCGCCTGCTTCCTTCGCCTTTGCGATCGTCGCGTCCGCGTCGTCGACGGTGACGTAAGTAGTCCACACCGTCGGCTGACCTTCACCCATGACGGGTCCTATTCCTGCGACGTTCTTGCCGGACTTGGTGAACATCGCGTACCCGCCGGCCTCGGGGCCCTGTTCCTTGACCTCCCAGCCGAACAGACCTCCGTAAAACGACTCGGCTTTCGCAGGATCCGGTGTCGACAGGTCCACCCACGAGGGCGTTCCAGCGGGATAGGAGTCGAATTCGGCCAATTTCTGCACCTCCTCGTCCGTCGCCCCGGTGAGCGGGCGAAGATGACTGTCTCCGGTGCTCGCCGGAGCCCTCGGTGGCGTCGGTGACTCGGGAGCCTCGTAGGCGAGCGTAACTAAGGGGTGTTACGGCCGCCGCGGGCCGCTGTAGCCGACCTTCGGCCGACCTTGTCAAGTCCGGAGCTTCGGGCGCTCAGCTTCGGGCGCTCAGCTTTGGCTGACACCCTGAGTGGCCGATCCGCCACCAAGAAGGGGGGCGATCGACGGGTTCGCAGGGTTGCGTGCGGTAGCGTGCCGTTTACCCGGTCCGCGACCGGGCGTATCAAAAGCCGGAAGGACAGGGAGCAATAAATGGCGACAGGTACCGTCAAGTGGTTCAACTCGGAGAAGGGTTACGGGTTCATTGCCCCTGACGACAACACCGGAGACGTGTTCGTGCACTTCAGCTCGATCGAGGGATCCGGCTATCGCGAGCTGACCGAAGGTCAGCGGGTGGAGTTCGACACCGAGCAGGGGCAAAAAGGGCCCCAGGCAAAATCGGTGAGGTCCGCCTGAACCATCGCAGGGCGCGCACCGCGCCGCACGCGGATCCGAAGCGGATCCCTGGAGCTTTCTCCAGCTGTGATCAAAGTGGTCGGCGATCACTCGACGGCTTGAGGCGGCCCTGCCAACGAAGACCTGGAAAACGCGGCCACTACCTCTTTCCTCGTGGAGGGGTCGACGGGATCACCACCCGGAGGCACGTAGACGTACAAAGAGATCTCGTCACCATCGTCGTCGAAGTCATCGGCCTCAACAGTGAGCGTCGAGCCATCGTCGACGAAGTCCAGCCTGAACTTGGCCACTGTCATCACGATAGAGGTCCGGCGGGTACGTGGGTCGGATCCGGCGGTCCTCCGTCGAGCCTGGTGTGTCGGCCGGGTCGAGCCCATCACGTCTCGGGCAACCGGTTCGTGCGGGTGCCGCTGTGAACGAGATATCCAGGCTGCTCGATGCGAACGAGGGTTTCGCAGCCGCGCGAGCAAACATCGACGACCCGCGGCCGAGCAGGCGACTTGCGATCGTCACTTGCATGGATGCGCGCATCGACGTGTTTGCGACGTTCGGTCTCCACCTAGGAGAGGCGCACGTGATACGCAACGCCGGGGGAAGAATCTCAGAGGACGTTATGCGGAGCTTGACGCTCAGCTCGCACCTTCTTGGCGTCGAGGTGGTCGTCATCGTTCAGCACACCAAGTGCGGCCTCGCCGGAGTCACCGACGAGGAGTTGCGCGACCTCACCGGGGCCGAGATCGCCTTCTATCCCATCCACGACCACGCGTCGACGCTCGGTGAGGACATAGAAAGGTTGGCCGTCAACTCGTCTCTGGCACCGATAAAGACGATCGGGGGCTTCGTCTACGACGTGGAGACCGGTCGGGTAGAAGAGCTCGTCCGATGGGCCAGAGAGCACGAGTGAAGGAGGGCTGAACCACGGCCAAGGTGCTCGTCGTCGACGACGATCACGCGCTCCTGCGCGCTCTCCGAGTCGGACTGTCAGCTCGCGGTCACGGCGTCTCGGTCGCTGTCAACGGAGAAGAGGGCCTTTCGAAAGCGGCCATCGAGAATCCCGACGTCGTCGTCATAGACCTCGGTCTTCCCGACGTCGACGGCCTCGAAGTGACGCACCGCATTCGCCAATGGAGTCAAGTACCCATCGTCGTGCTGTCAGCCACGGGACTGGAAGATCGCAAAGTTGCCGCCCTCGACGGGGGCGCGGATGACTATGTGACCAAACCTTTCGGAATGGCGGAGCTCGAGGCGAGGATCAGAACCGCGATCCGCCACCGGCGAACGGACGACCGATCGAACGGCGACACCCTCGTAGTGGGAACGCTCGTGCTGGACCTCGTTCATCACGAGGCGAGGTTCGGTGGAGCGCCGCTCGAGCTGACCGCAAAGGAATTCGACCTCCTCACCTACCTCGCGCGCCACGCAGGCAAGATGTGCACGCACCAGATGATCATCGGCGGCGTCTGGGGCAACGAGTACGGCGCGGAAACAGAGAACCTGCGTGCCTATATCTACCGGCTGCGACGAAAGCTCGGCGACAGGGACGGTCGCGTCCTGCGCACCACCCCGGGCATCGGTTACTCGCTCACAGCTGACTGATCCCCTCTATACCTCTTGCGTTCAGGAGGTGCAGATAACGCGCTGATCGGCCGGGCGATCGCTATGTGAAACAACGCGCACGCGCGTTCACGAATTTTTCACGCTCACACCACATCTGTTCACAAGTCATTCACGTCGTGTCGTACAAGATGACGCCATGGCTGATTTCCTCGCTGTCTTGGGCATCATCGCGTTCACTGTCGTGATGCTGGGGCTGATCTGGGCGCTGGAGCGGGTATGACCGTCGTCCAAGGACTCCTGCTCGCACTTTCGATCGTCATGTTCCTGTTCTTGGGCGTGGCCATGTTCAAGCCCGAGTGGTTCTAGATGGACTACGCCTGGGTCCTCATCACGCTCGCCGTGGCGCTCGGAGTCACGTGGCGTTTCCTCGGCTCGTACATGGCCGCGGTCTTCGACGGACGTGTGCACTACCTCGCTTGGGCCGAGAGGCCGGTGTACAGGCTCTTGGGAACGAGCCCCGAGCACGAACAGACATGGAAGCGTTATGCCGGGGCCCTCGTCATCTTCTCGGCCATTTCTTTCGCTGTCACCTACCTAATCATCCGGATCCAGGGATCTCTTCCCTTGAATCCTCAGCACTTCGGCGCGGTGACCCCCGCGCTCAGCTGGAACACGGGTGCCTCGTTCCTCACCAACACCAACTGGCAGAACTATGGCGGAGAGACGACGATGTCGTACTTCTCCCAGATCGGCGCGCTCACCGTCCAACAGTTCGTGAGCCCGGCGGTGGGAATCGCTGTAGCCATCGCCCTCGTGCGAGGCTTCTCACGTCGTAACGCGGCGACGATCGGAAACTTCTGGGTCGACATAACCCGGTGCATGCTCTACATCCTCCTGCCGATCGCATTCGTGGCCGGGATCATCTTCGTGGGCCAAGGAGCGGTCCAGACCCTCGCAGGACCGATCACCATTCACAACTTCTTGAACCATGTGACTCAGACGATCCCGAGAGGCCCGATCGGCTTTATGGAGGCCATCAAGCAGTTGGGCACCAACGGTGGTGGTTTTCTCAACGCGAATTCCGCGACCACGTTCGAGAACCCGACCGCTCTTACGAACTGGCTGTCGATCTACCTGCTCCTTTGCATACCTTTCTCACTCACCTACACCTTCGGCAAGATGGTCGGGAGCGTCCGCCACGGTGCGGCGCTGCTCGCGGCGATGGTTCTCATCTTCGGAGTCTGGGTCGGCTACACCAGCTACGCAGAGCATCAGGGAAACCCCGCCGTCGCCGCCGCTGGAGTGCATCAGACGACGGGCAACACAGTCGGCAAAGAGGTCCGGTTCGGCGACACGAACAGTGCCGCGTTCGCCGTGGCGTCCACGAACACGTCAACGGGATCGGCCGACTCCGCTTACGACTCGTTCACCCCCATCGGTGGTTTCGGGCTTCTCACGGGGATGATGCTCGGCGAAGTCACACCGGGCGGCACTGGCAGCGGTTTGTACACGATCCTCATATACGCCGTCATCGCCGTGTTCATAGGCGGCCTCATGATCGGACGAACACCTGAATATCTCGGTAAGAAGATCCAAGCAAGAGAGGTCAAGCTCGCCGGCCTGGGTGCGCTCGTCATGCCGATCGTCGTGCTCGTCTTGACCGGCATCGCCGTTTCGTTGCACGCCGGTCGTGCCGGACCACTCAACTCAGGGCCCCACGCTTTCAGCGAGATCCTCTACGCGCTCACCTCGCAGGGGAACAACAACGGATCCGCCTTTGCAGGGCTCAACGGCGATACGGCGTTCTACAACATCATCGGTGGCGTCGACATGTTGCTCGGCCGGTTCGCGATCATGATCCCTGCTCTTGCCCTCGGTGGCGCACTAGCCGCCAAGAACGTCGTGCCTGCGTCTCTCGGCACGTTCAGGACCGACAACGGCCTGTTCGTCGGGCTCACCGTGGGTGTCATCGTGATCATCGGCGGTCTGACGTTCTTCCCCGCCCTTGCCCTCGGGCCCTTGGTCGAGCAGTTC
>DASPVS010000537.1:0-5911 GCA_035622235.1 Acidimicrobiales bacterium
GTGCCGACGTTCGCCTGTTCCTGGCTCGTGCGTGGCAACGCGATCCCCAGGTCGCCGTAGACGTGCTGTACGAAACCCGAGCAGTCGAATCCGGTAGTAGGGCTCGTCCCACCCCATTGATACGGAACGCCGAGGTACTGACGCGCGTCAGCGACGACTTCGCTTCCACTCGGCTCCGCCCCATAGCTCGAGGACGCGCCGGCCGCCGAAGATGCCAGGTCCTGCGAATCGGGATCCAGCGCCGAGGAAGCCTCTACCATGGCGTTGCTCGCATCTGCCAGAACCTCGTCGAACGACCCGCTCTGCGCCGCGTTCCCCATCTGGGTCCCGAGGGAGGACATCGTGGACTCGAGCGCTTGAAGCCGAGTGACCATGCTCATCACGTCGATGGAGGTCATCGCGCACTACCTCCGCTCGTGGACACAACGACCAGCGATACGTCTTCGCGGAGCCAACGAGCAGCGACGAAGTCATCGGTCTCCGCGACTTCGGCTTGTTGTGCCTCGCGCGAATGCTCTTCACGCCTTCGGTTGTCGAGGCGCTCGAGCGCAGCCACACGTTGTGCCGTCTCGCGCCAGGCAGCGTGACGAACGGCGGCCGCCACCGCGGTGTCGTCCGCGGCGCGCCGCGCCAAGTCGAGTGCATGCGCGGCGCGTTCACCGCGTGCGCGCTCCGCCGCGAGTGCGAGGTGGTCACGGGCCGATGTGACCGACGCAACGTCGCGGTAGCGCTCCTCCTCCGTATCGCGGCGCCCTGTCGCTTCGCGAAGGCGCCTGTTTACGCGCGCTAGCTCTTGGCGCGCCAACTCCTCCTGCGCTCTTCGGACTCGGAGAACGCTCTCCAACCGGAACGAATAGCGCCTCACGCCACTGCCTCCGAACGCTCTCCGCCGAGAAGTTCTGCGAGCCCGGCACGAGACGCCGCGGCCGGAACCGTCACAGAGACGTCCTGTCGAAGAAAGTCGTCGATCGGGCGCAAGAGATTGACGGCCCGATCCACGAGCGGATTGGCCCCCTGAACGTATGCGCCGATCTCGATCAGGTCGCGGGCGTCCCTGTAAGCGGCGAGCATCCTCCTCAACTCCCGCGCTTGTTCCCTTTGCTCGGGTGTAGTGATGGCGGGCTCGACGCGCGAAATCGACTCGAGGATCTCGATGCTCGGGAAATGACCCGCTGTAGCGAGGCGGCGCGAGAGGACGATGTGGCCGTCCAGTATCGAGCGGGCGGTGTCGGCGATGGGCTCGTTCATGTCATCGCCTTCGACGAGCACGGTGTATAGCCCCGTGATGCTCCCGGTCTCAGCAGCACCCGCCCGTTCGAGCAACCTAGGTAACAGCGAGAAAACGGAAGGAGGGTAACCGCGCGTGGCGGGCGGCTCGCCGACCGACAGCCCAACCTCGCGCTGTGCCATGGCGAACCGCGTGAGCGAGTCCATCATGAGCACCACGTCCAGCCCCCGATCGCGGAACCATTCCGCGATCCGCGTCGCCGTGAACGCCGCTCGTATTCGCACGAGGGCCGGCTCGTCTGAGGTCGCAACCACCACGACAGATCGGGCCAGTCCTTCGGGGCCGAGGTCGCGCTGGATGAACTCGTTCACTTCGCGACCGCGTTCACCAACGAGCGCGAGCACTGCCACAGAGGCGTCGGTGCCGCGTGCGATCATCGACAAGAGACTCGACTTGCCTACACCCGAACCAGCGAAAATGCCGAGACGCTGACCGCGGCCACAGGGGATCAGCGTGTCGATTGCTCGGATCCCCAGTGCCAGTTGGCGATCCACCAACTCGCGCCGGAGCGGATGCGGCGGCGGCGAGTCGACGGACACTTCCTCCCAGTCCGACAGTGCCGGACCGCCGTCGATGGGCCGACCGAGACCGTCGAGGACCCTTCCCAGTAGCTCGTTTCCAACAGCGATCGGAAGCGGACGCCCCATCGCCTCCGCAGCGTCGCCGAAACGAACACCGGTGAGCTCGCCGAGCGGCATACAAGCGAGGCTCGACCCTTGCAGCGCGACGACTTCGGCGTCGAGCGTTCCCCCGCCGTGGAAGATACGAACAGCATCCCCCACAGCGGCTTCGACGCCTTCCACCTCGAGCCTAAGCCCGACTAAGCGCGTCACGCGACCAGTCCGCCGCGGGGCAAGCGCGGAGCGAAGCGCGGTGCGGACGGGATCCGGGACGATGCTCACTCTGGCGCTCTCACTTCGGCTCTCGACGCGCCTTTCGGCGTTTCAACCGAGCCCGTGGGCCGCTCCACAGAACCCTTGGGCGATTCCGCGAAACCCGTCGGCCCCTCCGCGGAAGCTTTGGGCGGTGCCACGGAACCCTTGGTCGATTCCGCCCCTGAACGCGAAGGATGTTCGTTCGCAGTGAGCGAGTCGATCAGCTCTCGGGCCCGTTCGAGCGCGGAGCCGATCTGTGCGTCAATTCGGCATGGGCCCGCCTCGACGATGCATCCCCCCGACTCGACAGATCCGTCTGCGACGACCCTCACCGCACTGTCGGGAACTAGCAGCTGCAGGTCGACCGCGTCGATCATCTCGCCCGGATGCAGTCGCACGACGATGTCCTGGCCGCTCGGGACGAGAGTGATGGCTCGCGCTAACGCGTCCGACGCCACGTAACGGCTCAACACCAGCTCGCGCTGGAGGACGACTTCGGCGAGCTCGAACGCGAGAGTTACCGCGTCGGACGCCACGACCTCCACCGCTTCGGCCCTCGCACCGCTCAGCCCACCCGCGGCTTCGACGATCGCGTCGGCAACTCGCTGGAATTGGATGTGCCGTTGGGTTTCGTTGCGTGCTTCCTGCTCGGCGAGAGCAGCGCGGAATCCTTCGTCGTATCCCGAACGACGAGCGGCTTCGAGCTGGTCTGCGACCGACACCGATCTACCTAGGATCTCGTTGGGCAGTTCGAGCGCGACCGAAGCGGCCTCGACCTGGTCGCCATCCACTCCGCGGAGGATCCGGACGCGTCTGGTCCTGGAAGAACTAGACGAACTCATCTTCGCCCCTTGCGAGCACGATCTCGCCGGCCGCGTCGAGCTCGCGGACGACGCGGACGACTCCCGTCTGAGCGGCCTCGACCTGGGAGACGCGTGTCGGACCGAGAAGTTCGATCTCTTCGTTTAGGTCGATTGCGGCGCGTTCGGACATGTTCCGGAGGAACTTCTCGCGAATGTCGTCCGAGACGCCTTTGAGGGCTACGGCGAGCTCCTTCGGCACGACGTTTCGCAGAACACGCTGAAGCGTCCTGTCGTCGAGGTTGATCACGTCGTCGAACACGAACATCTCGTTGCGGATCTCTTCCGCGAGCTCCGGGTCGCTCTCTTCGAGCTCGGCGAGGATCTGCTTTTCCGACGAGCGGTCAGTCTGGTTGAGGATCGCTACCAGGGTTGAGACACCGCCGACTTCGCTCGTGCTCCCGAGTCCCGAGCGCAGAACAGCGGCGAGCTTCTGTTCGAGGACGTCGGCCACCACCTGGACGACGTCCGGGGAAAGCCTCCCCATGGTCGCTATCCGGCGCGCAACGTCGGTGCGCAGCGCCTCGTCCATATTCGCGACCACCTGTGCCCCGTGATCTGCGGGAAGGTGCGCGAGAACCGCGGCGATCGTCTGGGGATGCTCGTCGGCGATGAAGCTCACAATCTGCTGCGCGTCGACGCGATGGAGAAGGGCGAGTGGATGGTTGTGCGTCGCCTGGACGAACTTCTCGAGAACCTCTTCGGCCTTCGCCGCACCGAGTCGGTCCCGCAGTAGCTTCCGGGCCAGATCGACGCCGCCTTGGCCGACCTCGACCAGCGCGTTGGCCTGGTTCGCGAAGTCAGCCAGGATCCCGCGCACCGAATCGGTCTCGAGAGTGGGAAGCGTCGCCATCGCCGACATGAGGTCCACCACGTCGCTCTCGGTCATGGAGCGGAGGATCTTGCTGGCCCTGTTCGTGTCGAGCTGCGCGAGCACTACCGCCGCTTTCTGCGGGCCGGTGAGAATCGTGCTGCTCATTGCGTCACCGCCCCGTGCTTGTCGCCGAGCCAGGTGCGGAGCATGTTCGCGACCTCGTCGGGCTGGGAGTCGATGAAGCGGTTGACGTCCTGTGCTTCGACGCTCGCAGAAACATCAGCCCGGGCGAAGGTCGGCAGCTGTCCCGTGGGCTCCTCGCGCGTGAAAGGCAGCGCCGCGGTCAACGACTCTGTGAGCACCGGCTGTGCGGTGACCGTCGAACGCGCGCGACGTGCGGAGCGCCACAGGAGGAAGAGGACGACGCCGAGCACGATGACGACAACCGCGGTACGGATGAGCCCTTGGAGCGACTGCTTCTTCGCCGCCGTCGTCGCCGCGGCGGCCGCTTGGGCCGCCTGCTTCGCCGCTACCGCGTTGAACGGCATCGAGCTGAACGCGAGCGTGTCCCCGCGAGACGCCTGTATGCCGGCGGCAGCCGAAACTCCTTGGCGAAGAGAGTCGAGGCTCACACCTTTGGGCAGTGCCTTCGAGTTGACGAGCACCGCCACCGACTGCGTCTTCACCGTGCCGGGAGCTTGGTTGACAGTTTGTGTCTCCTGGCTCGTCTCGCACGTCTGGCTGTTCTGGGTTTGCGAGTAAGTCGAGTTGCCGTTCGCGCTCACCGGGATGGTCACCGAGCCGGCCTCGCCACCCGGAGGGCTTCCCGCGCCGGAGAATGTTGTGTTCGCTTGGCTCGTTTGGGTGCAGAAGCTCTGCTGCTGGCCGTTCTTCCCGGGCACGAGACTCTGTGTGGTCGTCTGAACCTGGTCGTAGTTCAACGTCGCGTTCACCTGAACGGCCGCGTTGTTCTCGCCGAGAACCGCGCTCAGGTACGACTGCACCTTCTGTGTGACCGCTGCGTCATAAGCCTGCGTCTGGTTGTCCGAGCCAGCGCCGCCCGCAGCGACCCCGGGGCCTGCGAGCAGGTCGCCGTTCGAGTCGGCGACTGTGACGTTGTCGGCGTCCAGACCGGGGACGCTCGAGCCGACCAGGTGGACGATCGACTCGACTTCCTGATTCGACAGTGTCTGCCCCGGTTGCATCGTCACCATTACCGACGCACCCGTCGGGTTCTGCTGGCTCAACGCGAAGTCGTCGTTGGCCGGGAGCGCAACGTTCACCTGAGAGCTCGAGACCCCGCTTATCGCGTCGATGGTCTGTTCCAACTCACCTTGGATCGCCTGCAGATAGTCGGCCTGTTGCGTGATGCTCGACGCCGTTATGCCCTCCTTGTCAAGAAGGGAAAGTCCGACTGTGCTCGTAGCCGGCAGCCCTGCCTGTGCGAGCGAAAGGCGCTCGCTCGCCACGTCGTTCTCCGGGACCATGATCGTGCTCCCACCGTCGGCGAGCTCGAACGGGACGTGGTCGGTCGAGAGGTGAGCCGTGATGTTGGCCGCGTCCGACGGCTGCACGTTCGTGAAGAGCGGTGCGTAGGTCGGCCGTCCGGAAAACGCCATGAATCCGACGATGCCGACGACGACCGCCAGCACCGCCGCGACGGTCACGGCCTTTTGACCGGGCGTGAACCCACTGGCGAACCGGCGTGCCGTCTCGCGAACGCGGGTTAACTCGTTCGAAGGAACAAGAGCCATTTCGATCCCGGGCTCAGAGCTCGAGGTTCATTACGTCGGTGAAGGCGGAGACCGCTTTGTTCGTGAGAGCGACGGTCACCTGGGTGGAGAGCGACGCCTGGGTGGCTGCGATCATCGCGTCGGCCACGTTTCCTTGACCCGCCGCAGCCTGAGCTTCGGCCTCGGACGCTTGGTTCTGGGTCTGCTGCAGGTTGTCGACCGCATTGGACACAGCGTTCGAGAAGGAGCCCCCGGCGCCCCCGGCCGACGAACTTGCGCCGGACGGGGACGTCGAGGGCAGGGGGGGCAAGGGGGGGATCGGGGCAATGGGCACGGTCAGG
>DASPVS010000538.1:0-2453 GCA_035622235.1 Acidimicrobiales bacterium
GCGCACGCCATCGGAACGACCAATGCGGAGCTGTCAAGTGACGCTGCGAGCGGAACCATCCCGGGCACCGAACGCAACGAGCCGTCGAGGCCGAGCTCTCCGAGAAAGGCGACGCCGTCTACTCGCGATGCATCGAGCGACCCCACAGCCACCAACAAACCGATAGCGATCGGAAGGTCGAGTCCTGCGCCCGCCTTTCGAATTCCGGACGGAGCCAAGTTGACCGTGACCCTTTTCATCGGCCACGACAGGTTGCTCGAGAGCAGCGCTGCACGGACCCTGTCACGTGCTTCCCGGATCGCCGCGTCAGGGAGCCCGACGACGGTGAAGGCCGGGAGCCCGTTCGAGACGTGTACTTCTACAGCTACTGGTCTTCCCTCGACACCGAACAAAGTTGCCGACGCTACACAGGCGAGCACAACGGTCCTCCTCTTCGAAACCGGCGGAGCCGGGAATTTGCGGAGGGCCTTGCACGGTGAGCACCGGCCTTCGAGGTGCGCCTGGCACGCTAGGACGCGGGTATGACGGTGAGCTAAAACATCTTCCTAGCTAACGTCTTTCGCCGTCTCCTGAACGACTTTGTCGATGTCCTTGGGGCTCACGTCAACCTGCCTGCCTGCACGCTTCTCGGCTTTCAACTGAGCTTTGGCAAGCGCATCCTCCATAGTGCTCTCACCGATGATGACGAGAGCTGCTTCTCCCTCGTCTATTGCTTCGCCTAGCTCCTTCGCGTCGGCACGTGACATTCCCCGCCAGAGGTGACCGCTCACTCCCCCGACCGTGGCGCCGACGAGCGCACTGCCGATAATCGAAGGAGGAAACAGGATGCCGACGAGCGCACCCACGGCCGCACCGCCCCAGGCTCCGTGTCTCGTCGCCATTTCGTCTTTGTTGATATGGACTTTGCCCCTTTGGTCCTTGGTGACGACAGCAGCGTCGTAAGTTCCGATTCCACCTGCGGCATGGAGGTCCTTGACGACGTCGTAATCGTCTCGTGCCAACTCGACGTTGGGATAAGTGCCTATGAATAGGAAGACTGCGTCGGGCTTTGCCATGCCGTTCTCCTGTCTCGTGGTTCGAGGATTCCCGTCGATCGCCGTCGCCGATCATCCCCGTCGCGATCATCGCCGTCACCGCGTCGGTTATCAAGAACGCGGTAGGGGGAACCTGCCCGCGTCGGCAACGTAAGGACCGATCGCGTTCCACCCGATCCGCACGGCTTCAACCGGCCGCAAGGGAGCGACTCCGCCGGCGAACCAGGGGTTGTAAAGGATCCAGGTACTTCCGTGTGGGCCGTCGAAAACGGTCTCCTCACCGGGCCCGGGGCCTTGTGAGTTGCTGGCTACCAGCGGCGAAGTCCGCGTCTCGAAGCAACCACCGAGCGGTCCTTCGCACTCGACGGCCCCTACGCCATAGTCGGGGCTCCAGAATCCCCGTCCAGCCGAGAAGAACAGCCAGTCGCTCCCGTTCGGGGCGGAGACCAGCTGCGGAGCTTCCACCTCGGGCCACTCCCATCTCTCGGCTGGCGCGAAGATCGGCATGGGAGTGCCTCTGGTCTCCAGGCCGTCGTCGGAGAGAGCTTGCGCCCAGATCGTCGTCGGCCCGGTACCCGGCAGGTTGTTGTTGTCCGACTTCCAGATCAGATAATTGGGATGAGCTGGACCATTCGGCCCATCGGGATCCTTGAAGAACTGTGCGTCTATGTCGCCGCCCAAAACGAGCTGGCAGACGAGCGGCGGACCACTCACGGGCACAAATGGCCCGGCCGGGGCTGAGGCCACGGCCACCCCGATGCAATGGCTGAACCTCGGGTCGAGAGCTTGGTTGACGATCGGTGAGAAGTACATCAGGTACTTGGAACCGTTGCGGACGACGTCAGGAGCCCACACGAGGTCCGAGGTAGAGGACGGACGTGCCCACGCAGGGAGCTCGGGCAGAGCGTCGGACACCGGACCCCAGTCGCCGGGCCTTCCCGTCAGGACCGGGACGTTGCTATGGGTCCTGTCGCCGAAAGAAGTCGAAAGGTAGAGGAAGTATTTCCCGTCAGCATCGAGAAGGAACGGATCGGGCATGTCCATTTCGTCCGACGATGCGAGCGTGATGCCCGGAGATGTCGGCATCGACGTGGGGGGAGGATCGCTCGAGGCCAAGGCGGACGAGGAACCGACTCTTCGCGGCGCCCGAGCCGAAGCGTAGGAACCGGCGGCGCCGCTGGACACGAGCACGAGGGCGAGGCTCATCACCGCGACACACGGTCTCGCTCCCGGCAACCTGGCATGTCCCACTTGATAGCCCTACCCTCTGCGACTCCGATCGGTAGTGGCCCGGGACCAAAGAGTAACTTTCGTGGGCTGCGTCGCGAAGTCGCCTCGAGGCCCCTGTGCTTGACCTGGGCTCGAGGCCCCTCGGACCTTTCGGTTGCGAGACCTGTGGCCTTTGATCGAGCGCCCGGG
>DASPVS010000539.1:0-2320 GCA_035622235.1 Acidimicrobiales bacterium
GACTTTGGACAACTGGGACCCGCGCATCATCGACCCCATCGCGAAGAGTCGTCACGTCATTGCCTTTGACAACCGTGGTGTCGGAGCGTCCACGGGCCAGGTGCCGGACACTGTCGAGGCGATGGCCGACGACGCCTATACCTTCGTCACCGCGCTCGGGTTCGACAAGATCGACGTTTTCTCCTTCTCTCTTGGCGGCATGATCGCCCAGGCCCTCGTGGTGAAGCACCCCGAGCTGGTCCGCAAGCTCGTCCTCACCGGCACCGGGCCGAAGGGCGGCAAGGACATTGACAAGGTCGCCGGCACCACGTACTGGGACATGCTGCGCGCCGCCCTGACCCGGTCCGACCCCAAGGAGTTCCTGTTCTTTAACCGCAACGCCACCGGCAAGCTCGCCGGGCGCGCGTTCGTCAACCGGCTCAAGGAGCGCACTGCCGACCGTGACGCGAAGATCAAGGTCAAGGCGTTCCAGACGCAGCTGAAGGCGATCAAGAATTGGGGACGATCCACCCCCGACGATCTGTCGAAGATCACGCAGCCCACCCTGATCGCCAACGGCGACAACGACCGCATGGTGCCCTCGGTCCTCTCCGAGGACCTTCACCGGCGCATCAAGGGCAGCGATCTGATCATCTATCCGGACTCCGGTCACGGGGGCATCTTCCAGTTTCATGAGGAGTTCGCCCCCGTCGCGGTCGAGTTCCTCGCCCGATGACCATCCCGAACACTGGAACCGCGCGTTCCTGACCCAGTACGAAAAGAGCGACACCGATCTGCTCGGCAATCCATCTTCCCGGGCTTCGCTGACCGGCGGACGCCCTTCGTTTTCCGATAACCCATCGCGCACCTGGAGCCAGACCATGAGCGAGCAAAGCACCATCCACTACGAGCGCACCTCACCGCAGGCTGCGAAGATTACTTTCGTCAACCCGCCCGTCAACCTCATCGTCGGCGAGACCGTCCGGCGCCTCACCGAGATCGTCGAGGAACTGGCCGCTGACCCGGACATCCAGGTCGTGGTGTTCGATAGCGCCACCCCCGACTTCTTCTACAACCACTTCGACCTGGCTGCTGCCGCCGACTTCCCCTCCTCCGATGACGAGGACGCCGTGCCGGTATGGACGAGTCTGGTCTTGGCACTCTCCAAAGCGCCCTACATCACCATCGCCGTCATCCGCGGACGCACCCGCGGCGGCGGGAACGAGCTTGCCCTCGCGCTCGACCTGCGGTACGCCAGCCGGGAGAAAGCGATCTTCGGGCAGCCCGAGGTCGGTAGCGGACTGCTCCCCGGCGGTGGCGGCACAGAACGCCTCCCCCGCACCATCGGACGCGACCGCGCCCTGGAAGTCATCCTCACCAGCGACGACTATGACGCCGAGACTGCCGAACGCTGGGGCTGGATAACCCGCGTCCTTCCCGACAGCGAACTCGACGCCTTCGTCGACACGGTCGTCGCCCGGCTCGCGTCCTTCGACCGCACCTCACTCGCCGCAGCCAAAGCCCAGGTCAACCGAGCATCCCTGCCCCCGGACGCGGACCTGGTTGCCGCGTACAGCGAGTTCGCCCCCTCCCTAACCCTCCCCGGATTCCTCATCCGCGCAGCTGGCACGCAGGCCATCGTCGAACAGGCCGGCATCGACTTCGAGTACCGCCTCGGAGAATACATTGGCATCGCCAACCAGCAGCGCTTATGCCCGACACGAAACGAGCACGGTCGCAGCGGAAGCCGCGGCAGTGCTCGTTTGCTGCCGGAGCCAGGGCGGGTCGAGCGAGCCGCAGATCAGGGGTGTGCACTTACACCGCTGCCCGACGGGCGGAGCAATGGTGCCTCGCCCCTGCCGTGGGAGGATGCACGAAGGCACATTCGAGCCCGATCAGCAGTGATAATGCTCACAACCGGGCATAATCAGGGTCTATCGCCGGAGGACGCCGTCATGCCTCTCGCCTCTCAGCCGGTCGGACGGCGCGAGCGGAACAAACAGGACAAGCTCGACCGCATCTGCGCTGCCGCCAGCGAGCTGTTCGCCCTGCACGGCGTCGATGAGGTTACGACCCAGCAGATAGCCGACAAGGCCGACATAGGCGCCGGAACGCTGTTCCTCTATGCAAAGACCAAGGGCGAGCTGCTCCTGCTTGTGCAGAACGCCGCCTACGCCGAAGCACTCGAGCGAGGACGGGCGGATGCCGAGGCCACCCCAGGCACGCTTGATGCGGTGCTGGCGATCGTCCGGCCGATCGTGGAATGCAACCGCGCCCACATCGACAACGGGCGCACCTACCTTCGAGAGATGGTATTCGGCGACCCCAAGGAGCCCCGTCA
>DASPVS010000540.1:0-3143 GCA_035622235.1 Acidimicrobiales bacterium
TGCAACAGACCCACCACAGCGTGGACGTCCTCCAGTGGGAGGACTGGATGGTCGGCGTCAACGACCTCGCCGGCCTCGTCAAGTTGCGGGTTCAAAGAGAGGGATCCATCGGCATCGTCAGAGCGGTCTTTCTGCTGGCCATGTCCAGGGAGGGCAGGATCAAGCGGATCGAGCTGTTCTTCAGCAACCTGGCAGAGGTCGAACGTCTCTTCGTCTGACGCCCGCCTGGTCAGAGTGGCGAACAGGCGTCGACGTCGCTGGGCGCCGGCATCGGGCGACCGACGATGAGCTGCTCCCGGGTCCGACGGGCCGCTCCTGATCGGGGCATCTGGTGCCGCACCCGGTGTGCGCCCTCGACGGCGCCGATCGGACGGTCGGGAGGCTGGGCGCTCGGCGTGTCTGACGTGGTCGCCGCACTGCGAGGGCGTTCGCAGTGCCCTCCGGCCATCAGTCGCTCGGCGTGTGATCCTCGCCGAGACCGCGCCGGCTCAACACGATGTTGCGATAGGCGGAACCGCCGAGGACCGCGTCCCGCTCGCCGAAATCTGCGATCTTCCCGTTTGCCAGGACCACGAGGAGGTCACACTGCGCCGTCGTCTCGATGCGATGCGAGATGATCACCACCGTGACGTGCTCTCTGAGCTCAGAGAGGGTCCGGCGGATCAGCTTCTCTGTGCGACCGTCCACCGCGCTGGTCGGCTCGTCCAGGACGATGAGCTTCGGGGACCCGATCAGCGCCCGTGCGATGGCAAGGCGTTGCTTCTGTCCGCCCGAAAGTGCGCCACCACCCTCACCCACGAGAGTCTCGTAGCCGGCGGACATCTGGATGACGTCCTCGTGCAAGTGTGCCGACTTCGAGGCGTCGATGACCTCCCGCTCCTCGAAGTCTCGGAAGAACTTGATGTTGTCGATGACCGAACCCTGAAGGAGCACCGGTTCCTGGGGCACGAGCGCCACCGTGCTGTGCGCGTCGCTCTTAGAGATCACCGCCGCATCCTCACCGCCAATCGTGACCCGACCGCTCGTGGGCTCGCGTAATCCCAACAGGAGCTGGCTGACGGTCGTCTTGCCGCTGCCCGATGGTCCGAGCATGCCGACGATCTTCCCCTCGGGGATGTGCATCGTGATGTCGCAGAGGGCCAGTGTCACCCCGTCGTAGGAGTACTCCACAGCATCGAAGTCCACCTCGAAGGATTCGGGAACGCGCTCTCCGGAACTGCTTCGAGCGTCCTCGAAGCGATGGAGCTCCCGCGTGACGTCCTCCAGCATGCCCTGAGAGGCGCGGAGACCCTGGATCGAGCTCTGGAGGCTCGAGCCGTAGCTGACAGATCGCAGCACGAGGAGGAGGATCGCTCCGAGCTCAGCGATCCTCGCGTGTCCCGCGCTGGCCAAGAAGATGATGGCGAGGATGACGAATCCCAGTGCGAAGGACTGATAGAGGGTGGGCGCGATGTTTATGAGAATCTGGCTCTTGCGGTACACGTGCCCGGTGTCCTGGATCAACCTGCGCAGCCTGTCCATGATCCGGGTCTCGACGCCGAACAGTCGAAAGTCCCGGCTCAGGCGGGTGTACTCGGTCACCTGTGTGGCCATGCCCCTCGTAACCTTGGAGAGCTCGCGGTTTGCCCGCCTGCTGCGCTTGTTGAGTGGTCTCAGCAGTTGCGAGAGCACAACGCCGACGGTGATGACCCCGACCGCCGCAACGGGATCGACTGCCAGAGCCACGCCCAAGAGCCCGGAGACCATCAGGAGCGCCTGAATGGCGGACGACACGCTTCCCACGGCATTGCCGGTGGCCACGCTGTTCATCGTGAGGAGCTGTTGGATGTGCCCGAGCCGCTCAGTGGATTGGAGGGACCAATTGGACTGGAAGAATCCTGTGACCACGCGCGTACGCGTCAGTGTCAGCGCCTGTTCCGAGACAGATGTACTGAGCAGTGTGCCGGCGATGCTGGTGGAGAGGAAGAGCGCCAATGCCAGGAACGAGATGACGATGGCGCTGGTCGGTGAGAACGAGCGACTGAAGGCGTGGATCGAGTGCCTGCCCTCGACCTCGGCAACCGCCACCTCTGAGATGAACACCAAGAGGAGGGCCTGGCTCAGGCCGCCGACGAGGGAGAGGAGGGTGAAGGCGACGATCTTCAGACGCAGCGCGCCCAGGCCAAGCGTTCGCATGACCGAGAGCAGGGAGTCGGTCGGTGCGTCCCCGGTGCTTGACGGCCGGGTCCTGGAGAAAGGTCTCTTCACTGGTCCCGTTTTCGCGGCAGTGGACGCTCAGGTGCGGAGGATCGCCGAGGGAGATTGTAAGCGGAGGGGGATTGACATCAGTGCGCTCAAGAGGGCCCTGGTACGGCCCGGTCGCCTGCCGTTCGGCCGCTGCGAACCCTCCGTGTCGACTCCAGACCACCCTTCATCGGTGTGCACCGTTGGTCGGCGTTCCCCATCGTCTCTCGATGCCTCGCGGGCGATCCTCGGACAGGCACCAGGTCCGTCGGCCGTTCATCCCGAGCCGTCGGCGAGCACTTCGGCCAGCGCGTGCGACGCCTGCCGAACCATGCCCGGGTTCGTCTCGCGGTAGTAGGCCAGCGCGGCGACGGCCTGGTAGACGACCCAGCCCCTGCCACGGAGCCACGAGGCCTTGTCCACTCCGCCCAGGGCTGACCGGAACGTCTCCCTGCTCGACCGCGTGAAGACGTTCCAGGCCGGCTGAAGGTCGCAAGCGGGGTCACCGACGTTCAGTCCACCCCAGTCGATGACAGCGCTCAGGCGGTCATCCCGAACGAGCAAGTTGCCGGGGAGCAGGTCGCCATGGACCCAAACCTCCTCGCCCTGCCACGCCGGCGCGGCAAGAGCTGACTCCCACAAATCGAGCACAGAGCGGCGGTCGATGCGGTTGCCCAGCTGCTCGAGCGACGCACGGAAGAAGTCGTCGTTCTTCTCGATGAGCGGTGCCCCGCGTGCACCCAGGGTTCGCTCGGGCGCACCCGTCGTGTCGACGTCCCGCAAGGCCATGATGAAGGCGGCAAGGTCGGTGGCGGCCTGATCGAGATCGTTGAGTCCGTCACTGGCGGGATGGCCCGGCAGCCATGCGTGGATCGACCACTCGAACGGGTAGCCCTCGCCAGGGTGACCCATCGCCACGT
>DASPVS010000541.1:0-6027 GCA_035622235.1 Acidimicrobiales bacterium
CTCTGGCACGAACGCGACATATCCCACAGCTCGGTGGAGAGGATCATCCTCCCCGACGCGTCCCTCCTCGCGTACTACGTTCTGCGAAAGTGTGCGGGTCTCATCGAGAACCTCGAGGTCCATCCAGATCGAATGCTCTCGAATCTCCTCGAGGAATCGCACGGCCTCGTTTTCAGCCAACCAGTTCTGTTGGCGCTCGTGGCGGCCGGCGTGGAGCGCGATTCCGCATACCGGATCGTGCAACGCAGCGCGCGGCGCGCGTGGGACGAGGAGCGCGACCTGAGATCCGTGATCGAAGAGGACCCGGAAGCCCGGCTCAGTTCGGAGGCGCTCGACGATGCCTTCAGCCTCGAAAGATCGTTGCGCCACGTACGACGGTTCCGTCAGGCCATCGAGGCGCTGGACCCGCGACTATGAGAGGAGACTCATGAACCTTCCCCTCGTTCACTCCGGCAAGGTGCGCGAGCTCTACGAAGCAGGCGACGACAGGCTGCTCATGGTCGCGTCGGACCGTATCTCGGCGTTCGACGTGGTCCTGGCGGAGCCAATCCCGGAGAAGGGCCGGGTGCTGACGGCGATGACCGTTCATTGGCTGTCCGAGCTCTCTGACCTTGCTCCGAGCCATCTCGTTTCTGCAGATCCTGCGGACTTCCCGGAAGGTGCGCATGAGCTCGGACCTCTCGACGGGACTGGGGCCCTCGCGGGCAGGGCGCTTTTGGTGCGTCGAGCCGAGATGCTCCCGATCGAGTGCATCGTACGGGGATATCTGGCGGGCTCGGGGTGGAAGGAATACAAGGAGTCGGGCACGCTGCATGGATCACCTCTGCCCAAGGGTTTGCGGTTGGCCGATCAATTGCCGGATCCGCTGTTCACTCCGTCGACCAAGGCGACAGAGGGTCACGACGAGAACATCGACTTCGAACAAGCCGCCGAGCTCGTGGGAAGAGAGACGGCTGTAAAAGCCCGGGACCTTTGTGTAGAGGCCTACACGCGCGCCGCGAACGACGCGGAGAAGCAGGGGATCCTGCTCGCCGATACCAAGTTCGAGCTCGGCTTCATCGACGGTGAGCTCGCGCTCTGCGATGAGGTCCTCACGCCCGACTCGTCGCGATTTTGGCCTGCCGATGAATGGAACCCGGGCACCAACCCGCCCTCGTTTGACAAGCAGCCGGTTCGCGACTGGTTGGAGGGAACAGGCTGGGACAAGCTCCCACCTCCGCCCGCGCTTCCGCTTGAAGTCGTCCAACAGACGAGCGACAGGTACATCGCCGCGTACGAACGAGTCTCCGGAAAGAGACTTGCGGACTGGTACGGGGCGTGAGCGTTACCGAGGGCACGCCTTGAGATTCGAGATTCTTGTAGAGGTGAGGCTGCGTCCGGGTGTCGCCGATCCAGAGGGATCGACCATCGAAAGAGCGCTCTCCGCACTTGGGTTCAAAGGCGTCGAGCACTTGAGGGTAGGAAAGGCCTTCCGTTTCGAAGTCGACGCCCCCGACGAAGCGTCGGCTGTCGCGCTCGGTTCCGAGGTCACCGACCGGTTGCTCGCCAATCCGGTGATCGAGGAGTCCGAGGTAACTGCCCGGCCGACGTCGAAATCGACATCGAAGACGCGACACACGACGCGAGTCGAGCCGATGACAGGGTCCACATCGCTGGGAAAGTCTGGATAGACGTGGGCAAACGAGTCGGTGTCGTCGTGTTTCCGGGCACGAATTGCGAGCACGACGTCTGCCGCGCGCTCGAAGGTCTGGGCGCACGTCCTGAGCTCCTTTGGCACGGTGCCCGTACGATCGGTGACGTCGACGCGATCGTTCTGCCCGGGGGCTTCGCGCATGGGGACTATCTGCGACCCGGGGCGATCGCCCGATTCTCACCGCTGATGGAGGGAGTCTCGCGCTTTGCTCGAGAGGGTGGGCCGGTCGTCGGAATCTGTAACGGCTTCCAAGTACTCACAGAAGCGGGAATGTTGCCCGGAGCCCTCCAGAAGAATTCCGGCCTGCGGTTCATATGCGCGCCAGTCGACTTGGAGGTCGTGACCTCGCGCTCGGTGATCACATCCGGATCAGAGCCAGGCACGAAGTTGCGAATCCCCGTGAACCACTTCGAAGGTAACTACACCTGCGACGCCGAAACCCTCGCGAAACTCCGGGACGACGACAGGATCATCCTCCGTTACTTGCACAACCCGAACGGCTCAGTCGATGCAATCGCCGGGGTATGTAACGAAGGACGGAACGTAGTGGGCCTGATGCCCCATCCCGAGCGTGCGAGCGATCCACTCCTCGGGTCGACCGACGGGCTCGTGCTGCTTAGGTCGTTTCTCGAAGCGGCCGATCGTGGTGCTTCGGTGGCTGTTTGATCCGGGGCCGGCGCGGCGATCCTCGCTTCGCCACTCACCGTTTGATCCAGCGCCGGCGATCCTCGCTGCGCACTCGCCGTATCTAAGACCGGATTCGTGACGCTGGCGACCCTCCCTTGAGCGCTCTAGGCTGAGCAGGCGTGGGGCGGGAAAGCGGGCACGCGGAGTGCACTCGCGGTCCGACGACCGCGGGCTGATCGGCGGAGGGCTCGTGCTGGGGATCACTTTCAGCGATTTGCGGTTCAGGTTCCGGCAGTTCCTGATCGCGGTGGCGGGAGCAGGCCTGGTGTTCTCCATGTCGTTGCTGATGTCGGGTCTCGCCAACGGCTTCAGCTACGAAATAAATCAGACCGTGCAGGGTTTCGGCGCCGACGCGTGGGTAGTGGCCCACGGTTCGGCCGCTCGGATCGCGGCTCTGTCGCCGCTGCCGGAGTCGGACGTGTCGGAGGTCGCCAAGGCCCCGGGCGTAAAGAGCGCAACTGCGGTGATCGTGATGCCTCGCGAAGCAACGGTCGCCGGACGCACGATCAACATAGCGCTCATTGGCTCACAGTCGGGTGTGCCGACGCCTAAAGACCTTTCTGCCGGACATCCGGTCAACGGTCCCGGCCAGACCGTCGTCGACGCTCGCCTCGGTGCTCACGTCGGCGAGCGGATCGCGCTCAACGGACACCCGTACCTGGTTGTCGGCACGGTCAGTGGACGGACATTGCTTGGCGGGCTCCCTGATGTGTACGTGAACAATCGGGATGCACAGTCGCTCGCCTTCGCAGGTGCTCACGTCATAAGCGCCGTAATAACGAAGGGGGTTCCTCACGGGTTGCCTCCGCGGCTCGCCGTCGTGACCAACCAGGAGCTCGAGCAGTCCAGCTTGGCTGGTATGAGCACCGCAGTGTCCTCGATCAACAATTCAAAGTGGCTGATGTGGCTGATCGCCTCGGTGATCATTGCAGCGCTCGTTTACGTAACAGCGCTACAGCGGACCCGCGATTTCGCAGTGTTGAAGGCGCTTGGTTGCACCTCGAGAAAGCTCTTCGGAGGTTTGGCCATCCAGTCCGTGGCTATCGCTCTGGCGGCGTCCGTTGTCGCCCTGATCATCTCCGGTTTCATGAAAGGTGTCTTCGCGCAACCGGTGGAGATTCCCGGCAGCGCATATCTTGCGCTCCCGCTTTCGGCTCTGATCGTGGGGCTCGTTGCGAGCCTCATAGCCCTGAGACGAGCAATTTCTGTCGATCCTGCAGCAGCGTTCGCCGGAGGCTGAGATGGCACATCTCGAAGTACGCGGGTTGACCGTTGAGTTCGACTCCGGCGGATACACGGTCCGACCCCTCGACGAACTCTCCTTCGACGCCGAGGATGGAGAGCTGGTCGTCCTTTTGGGACCGAGCGGTTGCGGCAAGACGACTTTGCTCTCCAGTTTGGCAGGACTGCTCACGCCGACAAGTGGCTCGATCAAATTGAGCGGGGAAGAAGTATCCACGCTGAGCGGTCCCGCTCTGTCGCGTTACCGGCTCTCGTCGGTGGGGGTCGTCTTCCAGGCCTTCAATTTGATCGGGAGCCTTACCGCCAGGTCGAACGTGATGGTGCCGCTGACCCTCGCCCGAGTGCCGCGTGCCGCTGCTACTCGTCGCGCAGACGATTTGCTCGGCATCGTCGGCCTAACGGAACGAGCGAGCTACAGGCCCAGCCAACTCTCTGGCGGTCAGCAGCAGCGCGTCGCCATCGCACGGGCGCTCGTGCACGAACCTCCACTCGTGCTTGCGGACGAGCCGACTGCTCATCTCGACTACATCCAGGTCGAGGGCATCCTGACCCTGCTCCGGGAGCTGGCGAGCCCCGGGCGGATCGTGATCGTATCGACCCACGACGACCGGATCACCCATATCGCGGACCGCGTGATCGAAATGGCGCCCGATTTCGCAAAGGCGGACAGGCCGCCAGAAGAGGTGACGCTTGCCGATCGCGAGATCCTTTTCCGACAGGGAGATCGCGGAGACCTCGTGTACGTCGTGGAAGAGGGATCGGTCGAGATCTACAGGACGAAGAGCGATGGTAGCGAGGAGGCGCTAACCCTCGTGGAGGCCGGGGGTTATTTCGGCGAGATAGGGCCGCTTCTGAACCTGCCTCGCAGCGCATCAGCACGCGCGCGAGGCTCGTGCAAATTGACCGGGTACACGATCCGCGGGTTCCGTCAACGGTTCCCTCAGACCATAAAAGAAGCGCTCGACGATTCCGCGCTCACCGCGACCGACTGACACGTCCCCGTTCGAGGTTTTCCGATCAGGTCCAGGAGTTTTCTGATCAGGCTTTCGCCGAGGTTCAGGAGCGCCCCAAAAGAGCGCACAACTCGGGCAACGCAAGTGTCATAGCTTCTCGTCCGGCTGTCTCGTAAGCGCGAAATGGAAGGACGTCGAACCACCTGGTATCGGGCGCCGTAGGTGTGACGACTATGTCGGCAAGTCGACACGACTCGACCGCTATCTGGCTCGTTATGGAGTCGATCCCCATGAACAGGTTCTCCACCAACGACGGAATGGGAATCGGGATACGCGAAGGTGTCGTACCGAGAAATCCCGAGGATACGTTCATAACGTTCACTGCCACCACTACATCAGCGCCCAGAGCGCGCAGTGCAGAAACCGGGACGGGGTCGGTAGTCCCACCGTCTCCCAGTCGTCTGCCTTCGATGGTGACCGGCGGGAACACGCCCGGCATCGCAGCGGAAGCCGACACGGCTTCGACGAGGGAGCCGCTTTCGATGTGAACCGGTCCACCCGCTTCGAGATCGGTGGCTGCGACCACAAAAGGAACAGGAAGGTCCTCGAAGGTGGTGTCGCGGCCGAGAGCCTTCGCCAGATAGTTCCGTAGGCGCCTTCCTGAAAAAATGGCTTTCGCAGAAATGCCAGAAAGAGAAGGAAGCCCTGTGCGCGCCGCCTCTCTTAGCGCCTTTCCTATGTCGGCGAATTCTCTTGGATCGTTTCCACGGAGGTAGAGGCTCCCGGCGATCGCCCCCGCGCTCGAACCTGCCAAGAAGTCGATCGGGATCTGCTGGTCCTCCAAGACGCTCAACACTCCGCCGTGGGCAAAACCCCGTATCGATCCGGAGCCGAGCGCCACTCCGACCCGGCGACGGCAGATGAGCCGGGCCACCCGATCCACCGACTTCTGATCGTGGGTCATTGACGCCACTAGCGTCCCAGGTCGTCGGCCCGGTTCTTCTTCGGACCCCGACTCCCCGACGAGGACGTGCCAGTCGCACGCGTCGAGAAGTCCGTGCCCAGCGCCTCCCGAAGTCTCGAGCGCTTCGCGAGCCACCGGGACGATCACGACGGAGTAGTCCCGCGCCATTCGGACCGCCGCATCCGCAACCGATCCCGAAGGAGCTGGCAGCACGACGACCTCGTCATGCTTGTTCTCATCGCCGAAACCCTCGAGATCCTCCGGGGAGCGGGGACTGACCAGGCCCTCGTCCGGCGTCCCGAGCTCGGGGTGCTGGCCATCAGCGGGTCGCACGACGGCCGCTTGTCCCCGCAAGGTTGCGCACGACGTAGCGAGTTGCATTGCTGCATCGACCAGAGAAAGAGCCAGAGGCAGAGGCGAAGACGAAGGCGCGTCGAGCAGAGACGAAGTCGAAGGCGAAGACGAAGGCGCGTCGAGCAGAGACGAAG
>DASPVS010000542.1:0-2911 GCA_035622235.1 Acidimicrobiales bacterium
CCGATGGACCGGATCAGAGCCCCATGGCGAGACCGCCGTCCACCGGCAGAACCGCGCCCGTAACGTACGAAGCGTCGTCCCCGGCGAGGAACGAAACGGCTCCAGCCACCTCCTCTGCGGTGGCGGTCCGACCGAGGGGGATCGTGGACCTGAGCTGTTCTACCCGCTGGGCTGCCAGACCAGCGATCATATCCGTATCCACCAGACCCGGCGCGACGACGTTGACCGTGATCCCTCGGCTCGCCACCTCGCGCGCCAACGAACGCGCCATGCCGACGAGCCCGGCCTTCGCCGCTGCGTAGTTGACCTGGCCCGCAGATCCGAGGAAGGCGACGATCGACGAGACGAGCACGATCCGACCGCGATGAGATCTGACCATGGGTCCGAGAGCCCTCCGGACGACCCGGTAGACGCCCGTCAGGTCGACGTCGATCACCTCGTTCCACGCGTCCTCGCTCATCCGCAGTAGGAGCGTGTCCTTGGTCACGCCTGCATTCGCGACGAGAACCTCGACCGCTCCGAGCGACTCCTCGACCCTGGCGAAAGCGGCTTCCACCTCGTCGGCGTCGGTTACGTCGCACTTGAGGCTGAGCAAGCCGTCTCCCACCTCTGTCCCGCTCCGGGAGAGGACTGCGACCCGGTCGCCCTGCGCCGCGAAGCGAACGGCGCAGGCCAAGCCGATTCCGCGCGACCCCCCGGTTACGAGAACGACGCGGCCCGACGCCGCTTCGCTCACAGCGCCTCGCCCGTACCCACCCGAAGCCACGCAACGGGCTGGCCGGGGGCAACCCTTTCCCCGGGGTGAGCCAGGAACGCCACGAGAAGACCCGCGAACGGAGTCCGAACCTCCTCGAACCCAACGTGTCCTAAGAGGTCTCCCACCGCCACGACGCCCGACGAGGCTGATCCCGACGATGGTGACGCCGGCGATGCCGACCACGACGGCGCCGGTTCCGCTGGTCTCAGCTCTCCCGGACCCGGTGCGTCGAGCTCGGGCATCGGCTGGAAGACGCCGTTGGTGGGGGAGACCACCACTCGGTCGGAGGTGTATAGGTGCTCGCCCTGGTGGGCGGCAGAGTAGGCGTGCCACGAGTCGCTGCCTGCGACAGCGTCCACGAGCGGGTCCAGGTCGTCTGGAGCGCCGACGGCGATGGCGCGGCTCTCTGGGAGGACACGGCGGGCGAGGGCGGTCAGAACACCTCCCGGCCCCACTTCGACGATCATCGTCGCGCCCAACTTCGCGAGTGTGTCCAGGCTTTGCCTCCAGCGAACCGGGCTGCAGAGCTGGGCCGAAAGCAGGCCAGGCCAATCTTCGGCCTGGGTGTGCACTCGGGCGTCGACATTCGCTACCACCGGGACCTCAGGGTCACCGAATCGGGTGTCGCCCAGGGCCTTGCGGAGGAGGGGCCGAGCCGGTGCCATGAGGGGCGTATGAAAGGCTCCCGCAACTTGGAGTGGAATCACTCTTCGTGCGCCGAGCTCCTTTGCCAGCTCGCCCGCTCGTGCAACGGCTTGTGGGTCTCCGGCGATGACCACCTGACCGGGGGCGTTGTAATTCGCGATCCAAACGTCCCCCTCGGCGCGTTCGCACGCTGACGCAACGCTGTCGTCGTCCGCGCCGAGCGCCGCTGCCATGGTCCCCTGTCGTTCCTCGGACGCTTGGCGCATCGCCTCGCCTCGTTCCACTACCAGGCGTGCACCGTCCTCGAGCCCCAGCGCCCCCGATGCGACCAGGGCGGTGTACTCGCCCAAGCTGTGTCCAGCACAAAGGGTGGGGGCGAGTCCAACGCGTTCGATCGCGTCGAGCACCACCAGTCCCAAGACAAAGGTGGCGAGTTGAGCGTTTGCCGTGAGCTTGAGCTCCTCTTCATCCGCCTCGACGAGGAGATGCGCGATATCCCGAGACGTGAGCTCAGAGGCCTCGTCGACTACCTCCCACGAGGGATGCCCGGCCCATCCCCGGCCCATCCCGGATCGTTGGGAACCTTGACCCGGGAACGTGAACGCCAGCACCCAGACTCCTCTCGGTTCGACTCAGGACTCGAAACGCTCTCGCCGCCGAAGCTGCGGGCTTCGAGATACTCGGGCCACAAGACCTGCTGGCTTCGAGATACTCGGGGATCACCCGATCTGAACGACTGACCCCGGGCTTCGACCCGGGGGAGGTCGAAATGGTTACACGACGGCGCGCCGTCAAACCGAGTGGAGCAGTTTCGAGGCGCGGCGCCGAGCCGACAGCGAGACCGCGCCCAGCGTACGGCGCACCTTGAGGGGCGCGACCGGAAAACTTCGGAAGGGTTTTGGAGGGAGAAGAGCTGCGACCGAGCCCCACTCATCATCGACCCTGTTCAGTGTTCCGGCCTTGTCCTCGTCCAGCCGACTGTAGGGAACCTGTGAGTAGTGCTCCACTATTTCTTCATAGCGTTCCTCGAGAACTCGGGACCCGGGATCGCAGCCACTTATTACCCCAAGCCCCGTCGGCGGGACATCGACGACGGCGATCTTGAGATCGGGACGCTGCTCCTTCAGGCAGAGTACGAGCTTCCAAACGTCACCGCTCCAGATCGGCCTGGTCTCTTCGCGCGACGCCGAAGCTTCGTCGACGGGATAGCAGTCGTGGGCCAGCACGGTGGTATCGGGCCCTGCGAACTTCTCGAGGTTCATGAAATCGCGCAAGGCGAATTCGAAGTGGTGCATCCCGTCGATGAACGCAAGGTCCAGGGATCTGCCGCCCAGCACCTGTCGGAGATCGTGCTCCGCGAAAAAGTCGTCA
The DNA here is from genome assembly GCA_035622235.1 of Acidimicrobiales bacterium. Lineage (GTDB taxonomy): Bacteria > Actinomycetota > Acidimicrobiia > Acidimicrobiales > UBA8190 > DASPVS01. The sequence continues at coordinate 2,774 of DASPVS010000542.1, forward strand.
CTGGTCGTTCTGAAGACCTGGCAATCCGCCGACAACGGCGCGTCGACGCAAGGGGCAGGGTCGATACCCACCGCGACCGTGCCCGGAAGCGCGAGCCTGAGGGACCTCCCGGTCCGAATGCCGATCTCGACGTATGTA
>DASPVS010000543.1:0-7647 GCA_035622235.1 Acidimicrobiales bacterium
CTTGCCGGTCGACGACACGACAGATTGGTACGAACGAACTGCACCTTTGGAGTACCAATCCCTTTACGAAAGGTGCACCAAGGAGACCGACGTCGAAGGGCTGCCCGACAACGCACACGAACTCGATCGCGTCACGCGCCGACGATTGGCGCTGGCGCTTCGAAACGGATGGCCGCCTTCTGCCGAAGAGGCCTACGCCGATTTGTGCGATGTCGTGAGCAAGATGACAGCCTCTCTATGGAAGAAACGGCTCGACGCCGAGGGCGGGATCGGGGTTCGCGAGGCGATGCTCTGGCGACTGCTCAGGATCGGTTCAGCTCCTTACTTCGTCCTAGGGGCGGACGTGCGCGGGTCGATGCGCCTCAGGGTCGACACACCGTGGGACTGGCGCCAGCAGTTTCGACTGCGTGCTTTCGACGTCGTCGCGCAGGAGGGTGGCCAACCGCGCGTGAGCTGGTTCGCATTCTTCGAGAACCTCGCCTCGGGGACGGTTGGGCAGGTTCACGGTCACGTGGAGCTGCGATGGAGCCATGGTCGGTTCGGCCAACGACCAGAAGCGAAGGTCTACCTCGACGTCGATCACTGCAACGTGCCCGGGTACCACTCACTGGGAACCGAAGGCGCGCCTCTTTAGACTTTCCCAAGAGAGACAATTTATGTGTCTGGGGGAGTTTCGACCGGTGAGTCAGGCCGCCTTCTGTGCGTTGCTCGATGTTTGGTTTTGACCGAATTGGTGATTCACGAGCTTGCCGACCGCGGTCGGGACCCTCACCTCGATCTTGCTTGCCTCGGTCGGGGTGATCTTGTGGTTGGCAACTGCCCGATTGATCACGTTGTCGGCGGCGTTCACGAGAGCGTCCTCGACCTTCTGTGCTTGGACCCCGTGCTCCGAAGCGACTTGCGCAAGTGACTTACCACTGCGCAACTCGCTGACCAGAGTCTGCGGAGTGATTCCGATCGCCTTGGCACTTATGACAACAACCCTTCGTCCTATTTGGCGGCGATGTGCGCGCAGCCAGCGAGCGATCGGATGACGGCCTTTCCCGTGAACGTGGGTGGTCGTGGTAGACGACGAGTTGACGGTGGCCGCGCCGGCTGCGGCCGACCACCCGACCGCGCCCGTGAGAGCCCCCGCCACGACGACCGATGCAATGGCTTTCTTCAACAAGACTGATCCCCCAATTACAGCTGTCCGTTCAAGTACAGCTCTTCCAGGTACAGCTCTTCCAGGTACTGCCGTTCTACGTAGATTTTCGCAGTCAGAGCTGAGCAACTGCTGAGGAACCTGTGATGTACGGGCCATGAACTATGAGGAAACGATTAAGGCACGCCGTTCAGGCGCAGATCACGGTGCTCACCCGGCAAGGCCGGTTCGGCCGGCCGCCGTGCGGACGCTTAGACCGGTGAGGACGGTGCGCGCTACCCTCTTCCGATGCCACTAGGCCAAGATTCCGATGACGCCAGTGGCGGCGCCCCTCCTCGGCTGAGCCTCTGGCATCGCTTTCTGCTGAGCCTCCCCAAGGTCAGTCGGGATTCGGACAAGCCGCCTCTTGGCGAACGGTTTCGCAACGCCGTGGTGAAACCCGTCGAGTCGGACAGCGCACCTGCCAAGAGCTTGAGCAAGAAACGCTCTGTCGAAGAGCTGGAGGCAGAGGTCAAGTGGGCGGACGACAAGGAGCGGTTGATCGGCTTGATCGCGGCTCCGGTCTCAGCCGCCATCGGGATCCTGGTGGTCGATGCGCTCATTGCGAATGATCCTCCGGCGAGGTTGAAGAGCGGCCACCTCAACTCTGCGCACGTGAACGTGAGCGTGTACCACAACCTCACTCTGGTGATTCTCGCCCTGTCCTTGCTCATGCTCGTCACGGCCTGGTTCCGCAAGCGGCTCTACCTGGGCATCGTCATGGCATTGTTCGGCCTGACCCTCTTCAACCTCCGGTATTGGGGATTCGGGGTGCCGTTCGTGCTCGCCGGTGCCTGGTACATCGTCAGGGCCTACCGGCTCAACAGGGATCTTCGTGATGCGACGGGCGACGGGCGCTCGCGCTCTGCGCGTGGCGGCGGCTCACCGACTCGATCAGGACTCTCGGCGAACAAGCGCTACACGCCGCGTGCAGCGCCGGCGAAAAAGCCTCAGGCGTCCAAGCGAGGAGACGAGAAACAGGCCGGGTGAGCTGGCCCGGAAACCAGGGGTTGGCTCAGGTCAACGCGAGCGCGACAACGAACGACGCGCTCTCAGGATCACCATTCCGCTCGCAAGCAGCAATATCGCGAGCAACGCGCCCGGAAGGATGAACACCCTTTCCGAACTCTTCTCACCTGCAAGAGCACTGGCGGTCGTGATGAGGGCAGGGTCGTTTCTCGTAGTCACCGCCCGAAGCTTCGAACCCGGGGCTAGAAGAGTGTCACCTGGTATCGCTTCGTTGTAGCTGCGGCCGTCAACCGTGTACGTACCCCGGCAGGCGTAGCCCGCCGCATTGCTGCCGCTGCCCCCGAGCAGTCCGGTGCACCTCGAGACCCTCACCTCGACGTCGAGCCCGTGCCGTTGGAGAGCGGTTATCTGATCGTTCTTTCTCGCCCCGGCGACGAAGAGGACCGCAACCACGACTGCGAGCCCGATGAGGACGAGCGCGAGCACGACGAAACCCACGTGTCGCGTGTCCGCTCTCACGCCGGCGCCGCGAAGCGTCATGATCGGCTCTCCGGACCCACCGGACCTACCGGACTCTCCGGACCCACGGGACCCACCGGAACCCCCGGGCTCACCGGACCCACGCACTCCATGAGCGTCGACGTTGTTTTCGGTCGACGCTGCTTGATTTTGAGTGGCGGGCTCGGGAGCGATCATCGCACCGCTTGTCGGTGACCCGAACGACGGCCGCATTTCTGCGTCGCCCCACCGGGTCGTTGAGTCGGGAACGTTGCGATCGTAGCGGTCGCGCCTAAGTCGGAGCACGTGCGCCGAGACTTCTCGAGCGAGTGCCAGTTCACGCGCTGGTAACACGGAGGACACTGACTGGAAACTCCCGGCTTGCATCCTTTGGGGCGGCAGGGCGTGCCGCCTGCCATGGTCTTGGCGCACCCAGCGTTGTGTGACGCCCTGTTCATGGTGCGCGGGGCGCCGGGGCGCATTGAACGTACGAGAGGAGCACTCAAGCCGTGCTAGGCGCAGTTCCTGTTCCGTATCCCAGTTGGCTGAATACGGGAGACAACACGTGGCAGATCGTGGCCGCAACTTTTGTCGGCCTGATGAGCCTCCCCGCCCTGGCGGTGCTTTACGCGTCGATCGTCCAGAAGAAGTGGGCTGTCAACGTGCTCGCCATGATGTTCGCGGGTTTCTCCCTGGTTCTCATCGCATGGGTGCTCTGGTCCTACAAGATGGGTTTCGGCGCCACCTCGATAGGAGGGGGGGTGAGGAACGGGATCCAAACCCAATTAACAGGCGTCGGGTGGGTAAAACACTTCTTCGAGAACTTCGTGGGCAAACCAGGAGGCATAACCAACAGTGTCGGGGAACAAGGTCAGGCGGTGTCGGCTGCCAACACCGTTATTCCCTTCCACTTCCCCACGACATCGTTGGCGTATTTCCAGTTCGTATTCGCAGCGATCACGCCGTTGTTGTTCCTGGGCAGTGTGATCGGCCGGATCAAGTTCAGCGCGTGGTGTCTTCTCGTTCCGCTCTGGTCGACGTTCGTGTATGGCGTCGACGCGTTCCTGTTGTGGGGCGGCGGTTACTTCTCTCAGGAAGGAGCGCTCGACTTCTCCGGCGGATTCGTGATCCACATGTCAGCCGGCGTATCGGGATTTGTCGCAGCCTGGGTGCTCGGACCGCGACTTTTGAGAGATCGAAAACATGCGATACCTAACAACCTGGTGATGGCCGCCGTGGGAGCCGGCATCCTCTGGTTGGGGTGGAACGGCTTCAACGGTGGTGACCCGTATTACGCAGGTACTGACATGGCTGCCGCAGTCGTGAACACAAACGTCGCAACCGCCACAGGCGTAATGGTGTGGATGGGGATGGATGCGTGGCTCACCAAGTCCAGAAAACCCACGTTCCTGGGTGGTGTGAACGGCATGATCTGCGGCCTGGTCGGGATCACGCCGTGCGCAGGCTGGGTCAACGGCAGAGGCGCCATCTACGTCGGTGCGATCTGCAGCGCGCTCGTATGGATCTGCTGGAATTACCTGTCAAAGGTGCGACCGTTCAGCAAGGTCGACGATGCTTTGGGCGTCGTCTACACGCACGGCATCGCAGGATTCATAGGTGGAATGCTGCTCGGGATATTCGGTGACCCGAACATGATCGAGTATGGCTGTGGGCACCTGAACTCAGCCGGACAGGTCGTGGCTACGACGAACGCCACCTACTTGGCCACTACGAAGTCGTGTACACCTTTCTCGGTGAACGGACTGATGTACACCGGGTCTGCACACCAACTTTGGGAACAGTTCCGTGCCGCCATATTCGTCATCTTCTGGTCGGCTCTAATCACTTTCCTCCTGATGAAGATCATCGGTTGGGTGTTGCGTGGCGCACGCTACAAGGACGAGATACTTGAAATCGGCGACCTCGCGATTCACGACGAGGAGGCGTTCCCGGAGGAAACGCTGGCCGAACGTGTGGGTGCGTTCTCCATGGCCGAAGACGGCGCATCGCCGAAAGTGACGGAAAGTCCTACGAAAGTGCCCGCTGACGGGTCTCCACCGGGCGAGCCAGACAGCTGACGGGACCACTACGAGCCGACAAAGGAGAGAAATCAGAAATGAAAGTGGTCGTAGCGGTTCTCAAGCCGTTCAAGCTCGACGAGGTAAAGGAGGCCTTGCAGAACCTCGGGGTCCAGGGAATGACCCTGACCGAGGCTCAGGGTTTCGGACGCCAGCGCGGTCACACGGAGGTGTACCGCGGCGCCGAGTACGAGGTCGACTTCGTGCCGAAGATCCGGGTCGAAGTCCTCGTCGACGATCCTCAGGTCGACGAAGTTGTCGACGGCATCGTTCGTACCGCTGCCACCGGCAAGATCGGCGATGGAAAGGTGTGGGTCCTTCCCGTCGAGTCGGTGGTGCGCGTCCGTACGGGTGAGCGGGGAGCTGACGCCTTGTAGCTTTCCCCAGCACGAAGTGACCGAGGAGATGAACGACGAGGGAGCACACCTCACGGGTGCTCCCTCGCCGGCGTTTCATGGAGACCTCTTGATTCCTTGACTGGCTGAGGGTCGATCGAGCCCGGGGTCGCCCGCCCGAGCACCGCACCGGCATCCGTGCAAGGATCGTCGGATGACTCCCAATCGATATGACCGTAGGTCGGTTCTGGCAGGGGGCTTGGGAGCAGCGCTCGCGCTCGGGCTGGCCAAGTCGAAGTCGTACAACGCCGAAGGGCGCCGGATCGTCGAAACGGCAGCATCGGTCCACCCGGCAGGATCAGACCTGGGGGCGGTGGAGCACGTCGTGTTCCTCATGCACGAGAACCGTTCGTTCGATCACTACTACGGGGTGCTCGGCGGGGTCAACGGTTTCGACGCGAACAGCACTGCATTCGCGCAAGCGTGGCCGGGAGGTGCCGCGTCGACCCTTCTGCCATTCCACCTCGACACGACCGACAGCATGGCCGAGTGCACGTACGACCTCTCGCACTCCTGGCAAGCCGAGCACGCCTCGTGGGACGACGGTGCAATGGACAGTTTCGTGTCGACGCACACGTCGACGTCTTACGAAGGCCCCGAATTGGGAACTCTCACGATGGGTTATTACGAGAGCACCGACATACCCTTCTATTACGACCTGATCCAGAACTTCACGGTTTGTGACGCATATCACTGTTCGGTTCTCGGACCAACACATCCCAATCGGCTCCTGCAGATGACCGGGACGCTCGACCCGGCGGGTGTTGCGGGTGGCCCGGTTCTCGTCACGAACTCGGACGAGGCGCTCGAGTTCACGTGTTCGTGGACGACGATGCCTGAAGTTCTCACCGACGCCGGTGTCTCGTGGAAGGTCTACAACCCGTACGGCGCCAACTACACACCGGGCAGTGCGCTGTCCATGACCCTTTGCAAGAACGTGCTCATGTACTTCGACCAGTACCAGCAGTCAGTCAACCCCACCCTTTATCAGAACGCCTTCGGGTACTACGGCCCGAACGTCCCGAGCAGCGACTCGGGTCTCACCGGAGGAAAAGGACCTGACAACTTCGCGGCGGACGTGAAGAACGACCAACTTCCGGCGGTCTCCTGGATCATCCCCCCCGACGGCTACGACGAACATCCCCCCGCTCCAGCCGTGTTGGGCGAGTGGTACACGAGACAGGTTCTGAAGACGCTCATGTCGAACAAAGAGGTGTGGGCGAGCACGGTCCTCTTCATCATGTACGACGAGAACGACGGGTGGTTCGACCACGTGCCGCCTCCTACCGCTCCTGCTGGAACAACCGGTGAATACGTGACGGCGAGCTCGGACTCGTCGACTTACACGGGACCCATCGGCTTGGGGATCAGAGTCCCGATGCTCGTCGTCTCTCCGTTCAGTGCCGGCGGTTGGGTGTGCTCTGACACCTTCGATCACACTTCACAGCTCCAATTCCTGGCTACTCGTTTCGGAGTCACGGTTCCAAATGTCTCTTCGTGGCGCGCGGGCACCGTCGGCGATCTGACGTCCACACTTCCGACGCTCGGGACACCGATCACGAAAAAGCCGGTTCTCCCGAAGGTGTCGCCCAGCATCAAGAAGCCTCCGATAGAAGGGGAGTGCACCTCCGGTCAGCTGATCGAGGTCAACCCGACGACGTCGCCTTATCCGGTACCGACGAACCAGACGCAACCGACACAGGGTCCCGACACCTTGAAGCCGACTCCCACCTGAGGCGAAAGAGCAGAGAGCCGCGCCCACGGGATACGTTTGTGAGGTGTTGGGGGGCGAGGGTCGGGTACCTTCAGGTTTCGGCGCGAACGGGACGAGCACCGGAGGACGGAGCGCGCATTCCCGGCGCTTCGTGCTCGGGATCGGCGCACTGTTCCTCTCTGTAACCGCGTGCGTGACTCTCGTCGCCGCGAGCTCCTCGTTACCCTCGGCGCAAGCCGCGCCAGCCGTCATGGTCGATCAGAGCGCCCTTCCGCCCGCGAGCCTTCCCACCTCGTCAGCCCAGGTGGACGAACGACCGTCCTCGTGCGCCGCGCTGAACGACGATCCGAACACGGGATCGGGCACGGCCACCCAGACCGGGGAGTTCCCGTGGCCCGCCGCACCGCCTGGTGTCTCGGAGCTGAGCTGGGTGAAAAGCGCACACACGCCGTCTTCGGCAATCCCTGAACGGCCTGCCAACTGGAGCGTGGGAGGTGGGGACGAGAAGCTCACGAGCGCGCGCTCGTCCGATACGACCCTCAACGACAACCCTCAGGAACTCTGCGGCGTGGAGGGAAACAGCGCCGATCTCGCTTGGGAGACCACGACCGGGCGGCCGTCCACCGTCATAGCGGTGACGGACTCCGGCATCGAGTGGTGCGATCCCGCCCTCGTCGACAAGATCTACCTGAACCGCGATGCGCTTCCTCCTCCCGAGAACGCGCAGGGACAGACGAAGGCGCAACTCGAGGCCGCCGGCGCTCACTTCTCGGACAGCGATCCCTACGATCTCGACAACTCCGGGATCTT
>DASPVS010000544.1:0-2735 GCA_035622235.1 Acidimicrobiales bacterium
GCACAGGGGCTGGATCCCGCCTGACGACCGGCTGTGGCGTCACCCCTCCGAGATGTCGTCGGGGATGCCTCTTTCCGCTACCGGGCCGCGAGCCCGGGGAATGGCGAACCGCGATCGCGTGCAGCAGCGGAGGCGAGCGACAGGCATAGGAGCCGTCGGTGCGGCCGTGATGATCGCCGCCCTCGCTGGAGGGTTCATACTCGCCGACGTGCCGGCGGGCCACGAGGGGGGTACGAGGACGCTCGTGGCCACCGAGACCAGCCTGGTCGGCTCGAGCGGTTCAGGCGCGGCGTCGTCGACTGCGAGCACGATCCTTTCGGGTGCGGGTGTCGAGAACATGGTCATGCGCATACGACCGTCGCTCGTCCAGTTGGTAACGAGCTCCGGCACCCGGACGCTCGGCACCGGAGTCGTGGTCGGCGATGGCACCCTCGTTCTCACCGCAGCGAGCGCCGTCGCCGGCGTCAACCGACCCGTCGTCATCACTTCCCGCGGTCGCCGAGTTCGTACACGCCTTCTCGGCGTGGATCCGCATTCCGGCGTCGCCGTTCTTGGCGTGAAGAGCTCTCGATCGCTCGTCCCGGCGTCGTTTGCGGACGAAACAGTCCAACCCGGTGAACTGGCGATCGCAACGTGCCTCTGCGATGCGTCGGGGTCGGGCCTGGATCCTTATCCTCTCGTGGCTCTGTCGACGGTCAAGGACGAGGGAAGCCCCGTCGACCCGGGACGGGGAGTGTCGCTGGTAGACGCGATCGAGGCCGACGCGCCCTTGAGCCCGTCACCCAAGGGGGGCGTCCTTTTGGACCAACGGGGAAGGGTCATAGGCATCCTGGAGGCGCTCGAGCAACGGAGCTCGGACCGTGTGGGCGTCTTCGTGCCGACACAGCTCGCACTCGGCGTCGCTGCCGAGCTCGCGCACGACGGCCAAGTGAGCCATGGATGGCTAGGCGTGAACGCGACTGACATGGTCGGCGGATGCGGGGCCGAGATCGTGAAGGTTATGTCCTCGATGCCCGCCGCTCGTGCGGGCTTCGCTTCGGGCGACGTGATCGACGAGGTCGATGGCCATCCCGTGTGCACCCTCGCGGATCTCCAGGCTCGCCTCTACGTCACTCCGCCGGGTGAACAGGTGCAGATCCACGTGGAGACGCCCGTGGGCGGACGAACGGTGTCGGTAGCGCTCGCTGCGGCCGCATGATCTAGACCGTTCCTGATCCGAATCGGACATTCGAGCCCCGATCCGAATCGGACATTCGACCGCGTACGATGCATTGGTGAGCATTCCCGGTTCGGGTGCAGGTGGAAATTTCCTCGAGCAACTGCTCGGTGACCTTCTCAAGATGATGGGTACCGGCACGTCCTCGAATTCCCGGATCGAGCTGGCGCGCACGCTCGCGCACGGTGTCGCTACGGGAGGGGAGCCCGAGGCGAACGTCGAACCGGTCGAACGAATGCGGTACGAGGAGCTCGTGCGGATCGCCGAGCTGCACGTCTCGGAGATAACCGGACTCCAGACCTCGCCGTCGGGGACGCCACTCGAGGTCTTGGCGGTCGGACCGGGGTCATGGGCGTGGCACACCGTGGACGACTGGCGATTCCTTCTTGATGCAATGTCGGAAAGTGGCGGGTCGACGGGAAGCGAAAGCACCCCTGGAGCTCGGCCAGATGCCGGCGATGGTGATGCCAGGCGCCCGCGGGGGATCGAATCGGGACCCGCGGGGTCCTCTGGATCCGGACGCGCAGGTTCGTCTGGCTCCGGACCTGAAGGGCCATTTGGATCGGGACCCGAAGGGTCCTCTGGATCCGGACCCGTGGGTCCATTGCCCGCCGATCCATTTCCCTCGGATCCTTCTTCGTTTGATCCCTCTTCGTTTGATCCTTCTGCTCTCGATCCGTCGTCGTTTGATCCTTCTGCACTCGATCGTCTCGTAGGAGGCGGAGGCCTCGGAGATCCGAGCGAGTTACTCGCGCGCTGGATCACGACGATGACTCCGATGCTCGCCGCGATGCAGCTGGGGTCCGCCGTCGGCCACCTCGCGCGAACAACTCTCGGCCAGTACGAGCTTCCGATCCCGCGCCTGTCGTCGACCAGATTGCTGGTGGTCCCTTCTACGATCGTCCGGTTCTCCGAGGACTGGTCGCTACCCGAAGAGGAGGTACGACTCTGGGTTTGTCTTCGTGAAGTGACTTCACACGCTGTTCTCACGAGACCACACGTAGCCGAACGGTTGCGTGAGCTGTTCGTGTCGGTCGTGCAAGGGATCTCCGAAGACACGAGTGGGATCCTCGACCGCCTCGGAGGTCTGGACCCCTCGGACCCGGAATCATTTCAGGCTCTGATGGGCGACCCGGAGGCGCTGCTCGCTCAAGAGCCTTCGCCCCAAAGGAAATGGGCCGGCGAAGAGCTGATGGCGATCACGGCTGCGCTCGCGGGATACATCGAGCACGTTCTCGACGAGGCCGCAGCACGACTGCTCGGTGGTCGTGGTGCCTTGACGGAGGCATGGAGGCGTCGACTCGTGGACCGGGAGATGAGCGAGCGGGCGGCCGAGGTGATGGTAGGACTCGACATCGGACCCGCTTCGGTCGACAACGGCGTGGCGTTCGTACAGGGAATCTTGGAGCGAGCGGGCGAAGATGGTCTCGCCCGACTCTGGGAGCAGAGCTCGACCCTCCCGACCCCAGCGGAGATCGAGGCACCCGGGTTGTGGCTGGAGCGGATCAGCTTCAAGGAC
>DASPVS010000545.1:0-7605 GCA_035622235.1 Acidimicrobiales bacterium
CTCGTTTCCGCACTGTCCGAAGCACCTCTGGACGCGCCGGCTGTTCTCGAAGTTGACGAGGGCCATCTCCCCGCAGTGGCAGCGTCCGTAGGGCCGGGTGTGATGGTGCTCCTGAACCTCTCGCGGGATCAACTCGACCGCGTGAGCGAGACGCGGATGTTGGCCGAGCGGTGGCGGAAGATGCTCTCAGCTCTGGAGGAAACGGTCGCCGTAGCCAACTGCGACGATCCCTTGGTCACTTGGGCGGCGGGTGGCGCAGCGAAGGTCGTCTGGGTAGCAGCAGGACAGTTGTGGCACGCGGACAGCACCGGTTGTCCCTGGTGCGGCGAGCGCGTGGCTTTCGAAGTAGGTTGGCGTTGCACAGGCTGCGGGGAGAAACGACCGACTCCGGATGCCTCGCTCGACGGAAGATTCCTGGAGACGACCGACGGTCGAAGACTCGAGATCCGCCTCGAATTGCCGGGCAGGTGCAATTTTGCGAATGCGGCAATGGCGGCAACCGCCGCAGGGCTCCTCGGTGTCGATGAATCGCTCGCGTTGGACGCGATGGCGCACGTGACTGACGTCGAGGGTAGGTACGCGACCGTTTCGTTCGACGGGTACGCCGCCCGGATGCTCTTGGCGAAGAACCCCGCGGGTTGGGCCGAACTGATGGACCTCCTCGACGGCGGGAGATCCGCGGTGGTCGTCGGTATCAACGCGAGGGTTGCGGACGGGCACGATCCTTCGTGGTTGTGGGACGTCGAATTCGAGCGGCTCCGCGGGCGCTTCGTGGTTGCCACTGGAGAGCGAGCAGCGGATCTAGGCGTGCGACTTCGCTACGCGGGCGTGGAACACGCGACTGTCCCTGACCAGTTCCACGCGTTGAGCGTCGCGGCGGCCAAACCAATGGATCCCTCAGACGGGCGACTGGAGTATGCGGAGGACTCAGACGGGCGACCCGGATACGCGGGGAACTCAGACCGGCGACTCGAATACGTAGGGAACTACACGGCGTTCCAAGAGCTTCGCCGTCGCTTGGATCGCGGCGAACGACCCCGGGTTTCCTCTACGAGCGAACGCTCTCGAACGCGAGCCCGATCTGCGACTGGAAGCTCGAAGCAAAATCGCAGTAGGTCGAGCGGTGCGTCCGCACTTCGTGTCGTGATCGTCCACCCCGACCTGCTCGGTACCTACGGCGACGGCGGAAACGGGCGAGTCCTCGCCGAGCGCGCAGCGTGGCGAGGGTACGATGTCGAGCTCGTTCTTGCCACAGCGGACCGTGCTCTGCCCGAGTCTGGAGACATCTATTGCCTCGGCGGCGGCGAAGACGCGCCACAGGTGCAGGCTGCTCAATTGTTGTCAACCGGGACGCTCGCGCGGGCAGTCGATCGCGGCGCAAACGTCTTCGCTGTGTGCGCCGGATACCAGGTGATCGGAACCTCGTTCCCGGATGCCGAAGGACGCGAGCACGGAGGCGTGGGGCTTGTGGACGTGACGACGGTCAAGTCAGGGAGACCGAGGGCAGTGGGTGAGCTCCTGGCCGAACCGATCTCGTTGGAGTTGGGCATCCTCGCGGGATTCGAGAACCACAGTGCAATCACCAGCCTTGGTCGCGGGGTGAAGCCGCTTGCTCGTGTGACGAAAGGGATCGGAAACGGATGGGGAGACGGGACCGAAGGAGCGCTCACGGACCGAATCATCTGCACTTACATGCATGGCCCCGCGCTCGCGCGAAATCCGGCGCTCGCAGACCAACTGCTTCGCATGGCAACCGGGATCGATCAGACACCGCTCGACGACGAAGAGGAACAGCTTCTGCGAGAAGAACGGCTACGAGCGTCGGCGGGAAGTGGCGGGGCCGACGGCGCCTGGATGAAAGCCCGGATGAAAAGGGTCAGGGAGTTGCGACGTCACACGGCCCGGGCGATCAAGCAACGTCAGGCGTGAGATCGGGGTCGTCGGGCGAAGTCCTCCGACCTCTGTCGTCTCCGAGGAAGGACTCGTCGCTCGATTCGTATCTCCAAGCACCCGGGGCTATCCAGAGTCGATCGCGCCGACCGGGACGATCGAGATCAGCGTCGTCGTAACCTGCGTCTCCGCTCCACAGCGCTGCCACACGATCGCCCGTGCTCGCGATGTGCGTCTCGAAGTAACGAGGGCTCTTCGAACGAGCCGTTTCCATCGCGCTCGCCACGGTTCGTTCGCGCGTCAGTCCGTGCAGGGTCATCCATGTCGGTGGTGCCAATTCGATGTCGCCCGATCTCTGTCGCCCGAGTGCGTCCGATGGCGCGAGCCAAGCATGATCGTGGATCTCGTGGCCGTCCACCTCGACCTCTACGCCCTCGCGCGCCGCGGCGCAAAGGAAAAACCATGTGGAGAAGCGACGTGATGCTTGGGGGGGTGGGACCCAGTGAGCGAAGGGGACCAGCGCTTCTGGGTCGATTGAAATCCCGGCCTCTTCCTCCGCTTCGCGCGCAGCGGCCCTCCTCGCGGTCGACAGCCCGTCCATCGGCCGGTTTGGGTCAGCGTCTTCTGGGTCCACGCGACCTCCGGGGAAAACCCACATCCCACCGAAAGCTCCCCTGGAGTTTCGGCGCAGCATCAAGACCTCGAGGCCAAGACTCGAATCGCGCCCGACGACCACCGTGGCGGCGGGAATCGGAACGACCTCGGCGTCCGAGTCGGTAAACCGGAAGTCCACGCCCAGGGAGCCTAGGGTCGCCCCGGACCCGGAGTCGCGCCCTGGGCCAGGAAGAACCTCGGTAGCCTCGTCACGTGCGCAAGACCTGGTTGTCGCGGCGCGCCATCGGTCTACATGTGACCGTGGCCGTGGTAGTGCCTTCGTTTCTGGCGCTTGCATGGTGGCAGTTTGAACGAGCATCTTCCGGTAACGAGCTGAGCTGGGCTTATACCTTCGAATGGCCCGTATTCGCCGCATACGCCGTCTTCATGTGGTGGAAGCTCGTTCACGAATGGCCGGATAACGGCACGCGGAACGAGGAGGTCGACCACGCCGTCGCAGGCACCGTCGGATCAAACGGCAACGGATCCGGGCGGGAGTGGGCAAAGAACGAAAGCGAGCTCCGCCGCTTCAAGGACGCCGGGTCGACCGAGGATCTGGCACTCAGCGGCGCGAACCGGGCCTTGAGCGAGGAGTACCGGGCCCCGGCTCTGAGCGACGAGGATGTGGCACTGGCACTGAGCCACGAGGATGTGGCTCTGAGCGACGAGGACCTGCCACTGAGCGACGAGGACCTGGCACTGAGGGAGTACAACCAGTACCTTGCGGCCTTGAATGCCAGCGGCCGGCGCAAGACGTGGTGATGGTCGCGAACACGGTGACAAGGTGAACGGGATCCCCCTCGGTCCGGCGACCGAAAAAGCGAGGTCGAGACGCGCCGTCATGGGAGCGCTGAAGCGCTACCGCATCATGGCGGACATAGTCGGCGTAGGTCTCATAGTGCTCGTCTTCATCGGAATCCCGTTGCAATACGGGCTGGGTTGGGACGGAGTGGTCGCGGTCGTCGGGCCGGTTCACGGATTTGCTTACATCATCTATCTCGCCGCCGGTTACGACCTCGCACGACGCGGAAGGTGGACCATTTGGCAGATGGCCGCCGTGATCCTCGCGGGCTTTGTTCCGGGATTGGCCTTTGTCGCGGAGCACTACACGACACAACGGGTTCTACGTCAGCTGCACGAACAAGAAGACGACCAGCGCATTCGTCAACTGGACGACACGACGATCGCCGGAGATCCTCAACTCTCCTGAATTCGCCTCATACCCCAGCGACGCGGATCAGCAGTCTCGCCTTGTCCCGGTGACGGCCCGAGCGACCACGAGCGCCGCCAATCGGACGCATCCGGTCCTTGCGCCTCACGGATCGCACTTTCTGCCGGAGTCCTACGAGCCGTCCACCAGTCGGTGCGGCTTTCGGCTGCGAGCGCCGAGACAGCGGCCTCGATGCGGTGGTTGAACCTCCTCGTGTCTTCGTCGGGGCGCGCGGTGATGGGCGATCCGAACGTCAGCGTGCAAGGACTTCTGCGTACCCGCCCGCTCCCTTTCGGCAGGACACGCCACGTCCCGTGCAGATGGACCGGCACCACGGGCCGGCCCGTGCGAGTCGCCAGATAGGCGGCTCCAGGGCGGAACGGCTGCTGCCAGCCGTCGGGCGAGCGACCTCCCTCGGCAAAGATCACGAGATTCCAGCCCCCTTCGATCAAATCGGCCGCCTGATCGGAGGACTTGCGGTTGACCCGGTGGCGCTCGATGGGAATCGCCGCGAGCAATAGTGACCAGACGTGGGATTTCCACCTCCGGTCGAAGAAGTGGTCTGCGGCGGCCGCAACGACGGTCTTGTGACGAAACCTCGCAGGAAGGAGTGAAAGAAGAAGAGGCGTGTCGAGGTGGCTTTCGTGGTTTGCAACGAATATCGCAGGAGGATCGAGCAATTCGAGCAGCTCCTCTCCACGGACTTGCGGAGAGGTCGTTAGATGCGCGACCGGGCGCGTGACGTTGTCGAGCACAACCGCTCGAAAGAGCCTCGCCGGATACTTCCGCGACCATTCGGTGTCGTAGTCGACACCGAGGTTTCGTTCCGGCGCGGGTCGAGACACCGTTCCCGGCCAAGTCGGGCTGCGATAAGGAAAAGAACCGACGCGTCCGATCGCTGTGCGTGCAGCAGGCGCGCGACCCTTCAGGGATCGGAACAGGGGAGTGGTGCTAGGGATCTTCACAGGACTTCGGCCATGAGGATCGGAGGAGCGTGGAGATGCGTGAGCGAGGGGTTGTTACCCACCACGTCGCTCGCTATTTCGAGTGCATCGTTCATCGAAGATGCCGGCCTGAATCCGAGACGATGGACTGCAGCGCGGTCTCCTCCTACGACGATCACCGCACCGAGGTGGTCGAGAGCGTGAGCGCACCAGTACCACATGTAGAACGGGTGAACACCGTGATACGCGTTTCCGGTGCGGTACAGATGTATGTACCAGGGATCCGTTGCGAATGACTCTTCGTACTTTCCGATCTCGCCCGGATCCGTCGTCTCGGTGAGCACCTGTTCGAAGAAGTCTATGTAACTCGGATGATGTCCCGGGTGGAACTCCCATGGTGTCGGATGGCTGAGGATCAACACTCCGCCTTGTCGAACCAGAGGCTTTCCCCTGTAGAGGTTGAAGAAGTAGCCGAGCCCGAGACAGGCGACCAACACGGGGTTCATGATCGAGTTGACGTTGTAAGGACAGATGTAGGGGAGACCCATCGTGAGGATGTCCGCTTGTCCCGTGATCTCGACGAGCTGCTGCGCATAGACGTTCTGCGTGGTGCGTTCGTGCACAGCTTCGATTTCGCCCGCTTGAACCGACGTCATGCGATATGGAGCTTCCATGGAGTTGAAAATCGACCGCTTCGTGCGATCTGGTGTTCGCTCCAGGGCTTTGGAGGACGCCACGAAGGTCATCCGGTCCTTTACGGACCACTCCCATTCGCGACGCTGCAGGAAGCGGAATTGCTCCGGAAACACTTCTGTGTTGAGAGTCGTCTCGATCTGGAAAACCTTTACTCCTGATGCGGCGATGAGCCGTCCCATGCGCCAGTTCGAGGAGTGCAGTTCCGAACGGTGCTGGTCCATAAAGGACTTGCTGTGCTGCATCGTTCTCGCATTGTGATGGTGGCGCAAGCTCCTGTAACTCGCCAACCCGGTGGCCACGGACTTGTGGCCCCCGTCCATGGCGACGAGGTTGATGTTCACGTAGACGAGCAGGTCCGACGTTGCGGCGCGCTTGTTGATCTCGACCTCTTCCCCTTGTTCGGTCGACCCGAGAAGGATCAGATCCTCGGGGTCTTCGGCGTCGTGTTGGCGAAGGAGGTCGTGCGGAGCGAACGCGTCGTATATACGATCCCCGAGCGCGTGTCGCAGCTCCGACTCGGTCATACGACGGTGGAGCGCGAGCGCGGCGATGAGCACGACGTCGTCGACACCGGCGGCAGCAGCCGCGTCGAGGACCTGTTCGATGACGAGTTGGCGTACGTCCGGCTTTCTCATCGGCGGGAGCGGAAGCGACACATCGTCGAAGGCGATCGTGAGACGCATTCCGGGTCGCAGGAGCGCCGAAAGAGGTTCCGAGTCTCCGAGCGGGTTTTCGAGCGCCGTTGCGATCGCCTCGACCGGATCGCGCAGCGGCACGAGAGGCTCGGGCGGGTACAGCACCCTGCTCCCGGCCGGCAGCTTCTCCAGCCGGAAGCCTTCGCCATGCCAGAAAAGCGTCGGGGGTGTCGAGCGGTCGACCTCGAGGACGAATCCGGGCCTGGGGCTCATTCGGAAGATCCTTTCGAAGAAGACTTTGAAGAGCGATCGGAGCGATCGGAGCGATCGGAATCGGAGCGATCGGAATCGGAGCGATCGGAATCGGAGCGATCGGAATCGGAGCGATCGAGAGGCGGTCTCGCAGCGCGATTCAGGTCGAACACGATCTTGACGGCTCCTCGCCTTCCCGCTTCGCCGGCGTGCGAGATCGCCTCCTCGAAGCGCTCGAGTGGATACCGGGCCGATACGAGACGACCGAGCCGTCTCGAGCGAACGACATCCATGGCTATGTCGAACGTGCTCGTTGGGCGCCCGTCGATCACCTCGGTGCCGTACGCGTAAGCACCTACGAGTTGAACCTCTCTGTGCCACAAAGACGACAGGTCGACGTGCACGCGCCCGGGCATCCCCAAAAGGACCACGCGCCCGCGCGGCCGCACCATCGAGAGCGCGTCGGCGATGCTCTCTCCAGATCCGACGCAGTCGATTACGACATCTGCCCCTCCGGTCAGGTGTCCTGATGCGTTGAGCGAGCGGGACTGGCGCCTCACGGCCCGTGGGAGTTGCTGTGGTGTTACCACGACATCCGCGCCGAGCTCGGCTGCGAGCTCTCTCTGCAGTTCGTGCTTGGCTCCCGCAAGAAGTGTGGCGGGTGAGGTGAGATGTCTCACGGCAGCGATGGTCGCAAGCCCGAGCGTTCCGGCACCGAGGATCGCCACGGTCATGCCGGGCTCGATGCCCGCGGCCAACGTGGCGTGGACGGCGCAGGCCGTCGGCTCGACGAGAACCGCTGACTCGTCGTCGAGGTCGTCGGGAACCAAGTGCAGCTGAGAGCGATGCGCGACGAGACCCGCTGTCGACCAGCCGCCACCGGTGTCGCGACAGAACCCGATCTGAAGGCCGGGCCGGAGGTGTCCGAAGGCGACACGCTCACAACCGCCTGTGCGCCCTTCCGTGCAGGAAGAGCAAGGTGGCACGATTCCTCTCGGAATGCATCCGAGCACTGGTTCGATCACCACCCGGTCACCCTCGGACAGATCTCCCGACTCTTCGACGTTGCTGCCCTTGACCGTCCCAACCACCTCATGGCCGGGAATGAAGGGAAAGCTCACCAAGTCCTCGAAATAGCGCGAGCTGCGGCCGTCGATGGTGGACAGATCGGACCCGCAGATGCCGGCCAGACTCGGCACGATGAAGTACCAGTCGGGCCCGGGCAGTTCGGGCGTGTCCACGTCCACGAGACGAAGAGGCCCGACTGCGGCCCCACGCCCCGACCCGCCCAAGGCCGAGATCACTCTCGAGGCCGCGTAACGGG
>DASPVS010000546.1:0-3305 GCA_035622235.1 Acidimicrobiales bacterium
GCGAGCTTCAAGTAGATCTCGGTGTCGAATAGTTCTGCTTCGAGAGAGTCGATGGATGCCTTCAAGCCGTTCTTCTTCGCACGTAAGTCAGGCATGCGCAAACGAAGCTCGTCCAGAGTCACGAGGTCTTCTTGGTAGGCCTGAACGAGCCGAGCAATCGCCTTCGTGGTGCGCGTCAGCTCGCGCTCGAGCCGGGAGCGCTCGGACGTGGCGGGGCTCGAAGCACGCATCTCGTTCAGGCGCCTGTCGAGCTCGCCTTGGATGAGAGCGGGATCAGCGAGCAATGCGGTGACCTGTCCCCATACCACCGCGTCGAGGTAGTCGGAGCGCACCGGCTTGTTGTCGCATACCCGCCCTCCCTCGTATCGGTAGTCGTCTGAGCCGAGGCAACGGTAGTAGTAGATCTTGCGCTTTGCAGTGCGTGTGGAGGTCCGATAGTACGCGTAGCCGCACTTCTGGCATGCAGCGATCCCCATGAGAAGGCTCGGTTCCCTGGTGTTCCTCGAGGCGAAGCGGCGGTTGTCGGCGAGGCGACGGGCAGCTAGTTCGAAGGTCTCCTCGGAGACGATCGCTGGCACCTCGATCGTGATCCAGTCCTCTTTGGGGCGCTCATACTTGGCGTAGTGACGCGAGACGCTTCGTCCTTGAAGCCGGGCCTTGCGGTTGACCGCCGGCCTTTTCTCGGTCGACGCGGTCTTCAAGTATGCAGCGTGTCCTGAGTACGCGGGGTTGCGCAGCATCGCCCAGATGACAGAGCGGTCCCAGCGGTGCTTGCCCGTGCGAGTGGTGACCTCCTCGGTGGTCAGCCACCGCGCCAGCTCACCGATGGAGACCTGCTCCTCGACATAGCGGCGGAATACCTCGCGCACGATCTGGGCTTCCTCCTCTGCGATCTCGTAGCGGGCTTCTGAGACGTCGGTGCGCCGGACGTAGCGATAGCCATAGGGGGCACCGCCGAGCACGTTCACCATTCCTGAACGGGCGCGAAAGGCCTTTCCTCGCCTGGTCCGTTCGATGATCAGTGCGCGTTCGTACTCGGCCATCATCCCCTGGAACTGAAGCAGCATCTCGTCCTCTGGGGTCTCGACCTTTCGCGCCTTTACGAACCGGACCTCGGTGCCGGCCTTGTTGAACTCGTCCATGAGCAACGTCTGGTACGCGAGCTTTCGGGCCAACCGGTCAGGCGAGTAGCAGACCACGACGTCCACCGGAACGTGTGCGGCAAGATCCCGGAGTCGTTCGAGTGCAGGGCGGACCAGGCTCGCCCCGGAGTACCCCTCGTCAGAGAAGACCCACTCGGAAGGAATCTCAAGCCCCAACTGCTCGGCTTCCTTCTTGCACTCCGCGATCTGCGAGCCGATCGTCTGCTCCTCCTTCTGGCTTCTCCCCGACACCCGGGCGTAGATGGCTGCCGTCGTCATGGTCCCTCCTGTCGCTCGTTCGCCACCAGCGTTCGGGGACGAGAATCCGATATGCGTGGGCGAGCAGTTGCTCGCCAGAGCGGTCGAAGACGAACTCGGCGCTTATTTCTCGCTCAGTGCCCGTCACCGTGATGACGCTCCAAGAACTCCGAAATCGCCTCTGTGACCAGGGAAGAGATGCTTTGTCCGGTGGTCCGTGCCACGCGACGAACACGGCGGACGAGGCCCTCCGGCAGCTTCACCGTGAACACGACCTTTCGCCCGGGAACCTCCATCGCGCCTTCGTCTCGGGCGCGCTCGACATAGCGGCGAGCCTGGCGCTCTGAGAGCCTGTGCCGCCGTGCCAAATCTCGCGTGGCTTCGATGACCTCCGCGCCCGAATCGAGGAGCTCCGTCGCGGTGTTCACGCGTTTCGCCACCTGCTCGGCCCTGGCTCTACGGCCCTCGGTCATGACGCTTGCATACTACTTTAAGTGTCACGCAGAGTGGTGGACCTTCGGCGCGGCTTCTTGAACAGTTTCTCCCCACGCCGATAGGGCAAGGCGACGTCGAACTCGAAGTTCGCTATTGCGTTGGGGGAGTCACAGCCGACCCCTGCGGGGTCCCCATCTTCCGCTCGATCAGGGTGCCGTCGGAGTGCTGCAGCGGCGCAGCGAGCCACCGCTTCACATACAGCAGGACCCACGCCACGGTGGTGACCGCCTCCACCGCCTTCAGGACGAGGTCCCAGGGCACGGTGTCGAAGAACTTCTGGACATCGATGTCGATGAGCCAGTCGAACTCCCAGCACCTCTTCCTGGTCGCCGCAATGGCGTCCCAGGCGGCCTTGCCCGGTCGGTAGCCATAGGAGTCGGGGTGAAAGCGTGGTTCCGCTCCCGCCTCTATCACCATGGCCACCACCGTCTGGGCCACCCGGTCTGCCACCGTCGGCACACCCAGGGTTCTGAGACCGCCCCCATGGGGCTTCGGTATCTCCACCGCTCTCACCGGGGGCGGGAGGTAAGAGCCCGAGCTCATCCTGTTCCAGATCTTGTAGAGGTTGTCCTTCAGATCTGCTTCGAACTCGCCCAGGGTCACCTCGTCGACTCCCGGTGCACCCTTGTTGGCCGCAACCCGCCCGTAGGCCTCCCACACCATGGGCTTGGGAATGTCATAAGGCTTGGCTTGCTTACTTGGCATGTCCACGTCGCTTCCTCCCGGAGCAATGCTCCGGTTGAACGAAGAAACATTCCTGGTGAGCCGGCCCCTTGGCTCCACCTCCACCCCCGGATCGGGCAGAGACTTCACAGCTACTACAGGCCGGTCCGTCAGCGAGTGACGCATCGGTACTCAGCGCCTTCGGTTGTTGCCTCGGCAGGCTCCCTCTTGCTGGCCGGGGGATCACAGATCCAGTTGAACGGCCAGGCAGTATCGCCCCTCGCCTTCTCACGTTCCGTACAAGAGCCGCAGACCAGGCTCACGCCACCTCCACGCCGGACACCACCTGGCCAGCAAACGGGTGACCGCCAGGCTTATCCCGGGGACGTGCACAGGTCCCCGGTTTCGATGCCGCTGCAATACTGACGACGCATCAACGGTGACGCCTGCCCCAAACAAAAGGGACGGCGCTTCTGGCACGTCTTCCTGGTCCCCACCTGACGGGATCAAGTCCCGCCTTTCCCCTGTCGCTCACCACGACGGTCTTCAGCCAACGCAGAACAGGGCGGTTTGACGCCTGCTCCCGGGAGCCGACGCCGGAGGGCCAGCAGTCCTCCATCTCTCGTACAGCACCGCTACTGAAAAGAGTCTCCTACACGACTCCTCCTTTCGCGTTCGTGACGCGCGTGCTCGATAAGGCCGCTATTGGAGCACGAGGCAAGAGCCTGTGACCAGGAAAATGCTACG
>DASPVS010000547.1:0-10349 GCA_035622235.1 Acidimicrobiales bacterium
TCTCGGTCGGATCGCAGCCAAGCGGGCCGCCTTGATCAAGGCGCTGACCGACGAAGGACTGGTCGAGCTCAACAGAAAGCTCACTGTCGCCGAAGTTCCCTTGCGCATCGGACTCGTGGCGAGTCCCGGAACCGAGGGCTACCGCGACTTCATCGGCCAGCTCGACGGCTCGGGTTTCGCGTTCGACCTTTTAGCCTTGTCGGTCCCCGTTCAGGGAGCGGGTGCGCCAATGGCAATTGCGCGCGGCTTGCGCGCCGCCCAGAACGCGGATTGCGATTTGATCATCATCGTCCGAGGAGGTGGGTCTAAGGCAGATCTAGCCGCCTTCGACACCGAAGTTGTCGCTCGCGCTGTCGCACGCTCTCGCGTGGCGGTTTGGACGGGTATCGGGCACACCGGGGATCAGTCGGTCGCGGATGTGGTCGCCAACAAGAGCTTTGTCACGCCGACCGAGTGCGGGCAGGAGCTTGTGCGTACCCTCGAAGCTTGGTGGGGTTCGGTGCTCGCCCGCGCCGTGCACATTGTTCACGGATCCTCGGCGGTGATCGACGAAGCTTCGCGCCGCGACGAACACGCCAGGGCCCGGCTCGTAGCTTGTACCCGAAGCCAGGTACAACGCCACGCCGAGCGCCTTCATCATCGGTCTTCGCGCATCGCCGGTATCGCTCCCCGTTGCGCGGAGGAAGCGCATCTGCGGCTCGCGCAACGAAGCGGTCGTCCCGGTTCCTTGTGCGCATCGATCCTCGATCGTGAGCTCGACCGCCTCGATGCTTGGCGACGGCTGATCTCCGCTTACGACGTGGAGCGTCAGCTCGAACGGGGATACACCCTCACCTACGACGAAGAGGGATCGCTCGTTCGTACAACTCGAGATCTGCACAGCGGAGACGTTCTCCTCACGCGGTTCGCTGCGGGACGGACGCGATCGGTCGTCGACGACGTCGAGGTGGAGAAGGGCCGATGACCCAGGACAAGACGCCGCAGAAGAGTCCGGACAAGTCTCCTGAGAAGACCGGTGCCAAGACCGGAGTCCCTGTCGCCGACCTCTCCTACACCGACGCGAGCAGAGAGCTCGATGAGATCGTGCAATTCTTCGAGCAACGTGACGTGGACGTCGACCAACTCGTCTCACGACTCGAGCGCGCATCTGCCATCGTCGACGAGCTCGACAAGCGGATCAGACGTACGCGCGCCCAGGTCGAGGAGCTGGTGCCTCGCCTCGAAGCGGTGACGGAGCGTGGCGAGGGCGGCGACGACTTCCAAGACCAAGATTCCGACGAGTTCGAAGACGAGAGCGGGACTGAGTCGGCTGCACGGCGCGAAGACATCGACGAAGACGACCAGCTCTTCTGAAAAATCTGCACGTCGACGTCCAAGGCGCGACGGCCTGAGAACGCGGTCAATGGACCAGGCGTTCGTTTCCTTCCCAGTACGGCGCTCTCAGCTCCCGTTTGAGCAACTTCCCCGAAGGATTCCTCGGCAGGGACGATGCGAAGTCCACTGAAGTCGGGCATTTGTAGTGGGCGAGTCGCTCGCGGCAGAAATCGACTATCGCAGCCTCGTTTATTTCGTCGGGCTTTGCATCGAACGAGATTACGACGATTGCTTTCACGGTCTCACCCCAGAGCTCGTGAGGCACACCGATGACGGCAGCATCAGAGACCCCTTCTTTTGCGAGCAATACGTTCTCCACTTCCGCCGGATAGATGTTCTCGCCACCCGAGATGATCATGTCCTTTATCCGGTCGTGTAGGTACACGTAACCGTCGTCGTCCATGTAACAAGCGTCGCCTGTCGCCAACCAGCCGTTTTCGTCGATGGTCTTCCTCGTCTCTTCGGGTTTTTCCCAGTAACCGAGCATGTTGTACGGAGACCTCGTCCAAAGCTCCCCGACATCGCCGATCGAGACGTCATTTTTGGTGTCCGGATCGACGACGCGCAGCTCGACCCCCGCGAGTGGCCGGCCGGCGGATCGAAGCAGATGCCGTCTCGGCCCGTCAGGGTCGTGGTCATCGGAGCGCAACGCCGTGATCGCACCCGTGGTCTCTGTCATGCCGTATACCTGGGTGAAATCACAGCCGAATACTTCCATGCACCGGACGAGCACGTCCTCTGCTATGGGAGAGGCGCCGTAAAAGATGTTTCGAAGGCTCGACAGATCACGCTTCGCGATGTCGGGGGTGGCGAGGAGGAACATGAGAACGGCCGGAACGAGAAAGGCGTCGGTTATCCGGTGGTATTCGACGAGCCTCAGCAACTCGCAAGGATCCACCTCTCTCAGGATCACTGACCTTCCGCCGCGCGACATGGCGCAGAGCGCCCACCCAGATCCTCCGATGTGGAAGAGCGGCATGGCAACCAGGCTCACCACGTCTTTATCTATCGAGAAGGTCTCTGTCGCCTCTCCCATCGCATGAGCCATGTTGGCGTTGGTCAGCATGACCCCTTTCGGGAGTCCGGTCGTTCCGGACGTGTAGAGCTGCATGCAAACGTGTCCGGGGCCGCCGACGAAGCCCGGGTCCCTCGCGTCGTGGTCGCTCGTCCAGTCGGTCTCCGGTACGAGACGCGACCCTAAGGAAGCGCCGACCCCTCGCATCCCCGAGTCGTCGCCGAGCACGACCACGCGCTTCACGTCGGTGAGCCCGCTCTCAATTTGGTCCAGACAATCGAGGAACTCCGGCGATACGACGAGGACGCTTGCTCTCGAATCGTCGATGATCGCCGCCATTTCCTCAGGAGAGAGGCGCCAGTTCACAGCTACATGGACCGCTCCGAGCATCGTGGCGCCGAAGAGCGTGTCGAAATAGGGGATCCCGTTGCGATCGAGGAAAGCGACGCGGTCCCCGGCCGCGACCCCCTCGGCGCGAAAGGCTTGTGCAACCGTCGCCGCGCGCTTGTGCTCTTCCGACCAGGTGACGGTCGTCTCGCCAAGGGTAAGCATCGGTGCCTCGGCGCGCTCTTCTGCATGCGACCGCAGGACCCCGGCCACCGTATACCGCTCTTGCACTTCTACTCCTCCCCCGGAAACCGCCGGTCACTGTACGTCTTCGCTATGGTCGCCGCTGGTGGCCCGCTTCTCTTTGAGCGCTGTCGGTGTGGACCAACCCGGCATCGTCTCCGCGGTGAGCGGAGTACTCGTCGACAAGGGTTGCAACCTCGAGGACTCGGCCATGACCATCCTCCAGGGATGGTTCGCGATCCTGCTCGTCGTGTCCGCTCCTGACCGATTGTCGCTGGAGGAGCTCGAGTCCGAGCTCTCGAGCGCGGCACGGCGTTTCGATCTGGTCGTCTCGGTGAGACGGCTGGGAGAGGACCCGGGGCTCCATGTCACCGCTTCGGGGGACCCTTGGACGATCTCGATACACGGGGCTGATCGTCCCGGCCTGGTACACGGCATCACAAAAGCTTTGGCTGATGCTGGCGGGAACATCGTCGATCTGTCGACGCATCTAGTGGGCTCAGCTCAGTCTCCCGTTTATGTGATGACGCTCCGCGCGATGTTGCCTGCCGGCGAACCCGGCGAACAGACGGCCTCGGCGGTTCGCTCAGCCGCCGCTCGAATGGGAGTGCACTGCACGTTGCACCGCGACGAGTCGGAAGTCATTTGACCCGCACGACGATCACGCCGTGGCCGTACGAAAAGTCTTGAGCATCCCAGACTCGGTCTTGTCAGAACCGGCGGCTCCGGTGTCGCTGGTCGACGACCACGCGAGAGCGCTCGCAGAGGATCTGTTCGAGACGATGCGCGTGTCCCCGGCTTGTGTCGGCTTGGCGGCTCCCCAGATCGGGGTCGGGCTCCAAGCCCTTGTTGTCGACGTGACGGGTCACCGAAAAGCGCGGTCGTGTCACGGACCTTTTGCCTTGTTCGACCCGGTGGTAGTGACGGCGGACGACCCACGCACCGAACGAGAGGGGTGCATGTCGGTTCCCGACCTCACGGGCGACGTCGAGCGTTCCTGGCGCCTGGCGGTGAGCGGGCTCAACCTCCAGGGCGAGAAGATCCTCATGGAGTTCGACGCATTCGAGGCCAGGGCGGTCGCCCACGAGATCGACCACCTGCTCGGCCTCGTGTTCCTCGACCGCGTGATCGGCCCCCACGCGGTCTTTCCAAGACGGGTGTACCGATGATCGCCTGTACCCTGGCCTCCGATGAACGACGAAAGGCTCTACTTCCGCCAGCTCCTGTCGGGGCGTGATTTTGCCGTGAGGGACCCGCTCGCACCTCAGATGGTCAACTTCGTCTACCTCATCGGCGACCGCCAAACCGGTGAGGCCGTCGTGGTCGATCCCGCGTACGGGGTGAGCGATCTCTTGGACCTTCTGAGCGCCGACGACATGCGCTGTGTCGGCGTCCTCGCAACTCACTACCACCCCGACCACGTCGGTGGGGACTTGATGGGTTACCGGATCGAAGGGGTCACGAACCTTCTCGAAAGAGAGTCGGTCCCCGTGCACGTGCAGCGCGAGGAAGTTCCGTGGATCGTGCGTGCGGCGGGAGTAGGCGAATCGGAGCTCGTACCCCACTCGAGCGGAGACGTGGTGAGGGTGGGAGATCTCGATGTGGAGCTCGTACACACTCCGGGCCACACCCCTGGAAGCCAGTGTTTCTACGTCGCGGACAGACTCGTCTCGGGAGACACGTTGTTCCTCGACGGATGCGGGCGGACCGATCTTCCCGGTAGCGATCCCGAGCAGATGTACGAGTCGCTCACGAAACGTCTCGCTCGTTTCCCCGACGATGTCATCCTTTATCCGGGCCACATGTACTCACCCGAGCCGTCCGCCACGATGGGGGAGACTCGCGAGCGCAACTATGTGCTCCGGCTGCGCACACCCGAACAGTGGATGACGGTGTTCGGCTCCTGACGACCAGACCCGACGAGTGATTAACGACAGAACCTCCACGGCAGTCGTCGTCGGCGCGTCTCTCGCTGGACTACGTGGAGCAGAAACGCTTCGGGACAGCGGTTTTGCAGGACGCATCGTGCTCGTGGGCGAAGAGCCCCATCTCCCTTACGACAGGCCACCTCTTTCCAAGCAATACATGGCGGGTAAGTGGGGGCTCGATCGGGTGCGTTTGCGAGCAGACGATCGCATC
Source organism: Acidimicrobiales bacterium (assembly GCA_035622235.1). Lineage (GTDB taxonomy): Bacteria > Actinomycetota > Acidimicrobiia > Acidimicrobiales > UBA8190 > DASPVS01. Next base: position 5,099 of record DASPVS010000547.1, read on the forward strand.
GAAGCACTCGAGCTCGATCTGAGACTCGGGCACACGGCCACAGCGATCGATCCCGTGTCTCATCGTGTCGAGCTCGACGACGGAGAACAGATCGCGTACGACGGCGCGCTCATAGCGACGGGAGCACACCCGAAGCGCATGGCTGGTACCGAAGGGATGGACAACGTCTGCGTGCTCCGAACGATCGAGGATTCCGATGCGATCGCGCGCGCGGTCGGACCCGGGACGCGAGTGGTCGTCGTTGGGGCTGGATTCATCGGGTCCGAGGTCGCGGCGACTTGCCACGGTCTAGGGGCGAGCGTGGTCGTAGTCGAAGCGCTTCCGACTCCGTTGAGCGGCGTACTGGGCGTTGAGATGGGTGAAGCGTGCGCGCTTCTGCATGAAGACCAGGGAGTCGAGCTGCGGACCGGGTTGGGTGTCGCACGGATCGAAGCCTCAGGCAACGAGGTCGCCGACCTCACGGAGGTGGTCTTGGAGGACGGGACCACACTGCCCGCCGACGTGGTCGTAGTGGGTATCGGTGTGACACCCACTACCGGATGGCTCGAGGGCTCAGGACTCGAGGTGCGCGACGGCCTCGTAGCCGATTCGATGCTCTTCGCCGCGCAGGACGTGGTGGTGGCCGGCGACGTCTGCAGATGGGCCGACCGCCGAATCGGCTCGGAGATCCGCATCGAACACTGGACGAACGCAGCCGAGCAGGGGATGTCAGCGGCGAGAAACCTGTTGGCTGGTCGCGAGAGCGCGATGCCTTTCGAGCCGGTGCCTTACTTCTGGTCCGATCAGTACGACACGAAGATCCAAGTCATAGGCCATCCACATCCTGACGACGAGGTGGTCGTGGTTGACGGATCTGTCGCCGAGCGGAAGTTTGTCGCTTTGTACGGGCGTGACGGAATGCTCGGCGCGGCGCTCGGATTCAGCAGGCCGCGTCAAATGATGGGATACAGGCGGCTTCTCGAGGACCGAGCGTCGTTCGACGAGGCGTTGAAGCAGTAGTGCCCGTCATGCCCTTCGTGCGAATCGTGCCCAGTGGCTGCGTTGGCGAGCGCGGGCCGACCGCCTAACGTTTGATTGCCGTTCCCGAAACAGCGGTCACTTTTTTCCGGGAGAGAACCGTTGCTTCGGTCCTCTGCTCTTCGTCCAGGTCGACGCCACCGTACGCGGCCATCTCGACCAACCACGCGAGCGACCTGTAAGTGCCTGAAGCGTCGCCGGCTCGGCGGTCGAGCTCGGCTCCGTACTCGGCGAGAGTCTCGTCCGGGCGTCGGCGTCTACCGGAACGGGCTCCTTCACGCTCGATGTTCCGCGCTACGCGCTCCGCCCACGAGCCCGGTCGGCGTCTGCGTGACCGAACGAGAACGACACTGGAAAGCCCCATCACAAGCACGATTCCCAGAGGAATGAAGACGGAGTAGACGGGGATCGCAGCGAGATCGCGGCCCGCGTCTACGAGCAATATCGAGCCCGGCGAAGGATTTGCTGCCGGGACAACGGCCGTGGGGTCGAAGCTCTGCCAGCCGTAGCCCGGAAACCAGACTTGAACCCAGGCGTGGGCGTCCTTCGCACGCACCTCGTAGAGATCGGTGATCGGATCGAACTGGTCGGGTACGTAACCCACCGCCTCACGCGCAGGAATTCCGATCGATCGAAGCATCACAGCGAGCGAAGTAGAGATCTGTTCGCAGAATCCTGTGCGGCTACCGAATAGGAAGTCGTCGACAGTGTCTGCGCCGGGGGCGAGCGGTGGGATGTTGGTCGAGTAGTGGGTGTGAGCCCCGATCCACGCAATGAGAGCCTCGACCTTCGCATAGATCGTCGGGCTCTTGGACGTCACCTGTTCTGCGAGCGACTCGGCACGTGGATACGGATGCGGAAGTTGGAGGTACTGGCGAGGTTGTGATCCCGGCACGGTCGAGGGTGGGGGAGCCCGATCAGCCGCCAGTTGTGCGGCTGGAGCTTGAGTGAGGCTCGAGGAGACCGTGTAGATCGTGCCGGCACCCATAGCGAGCGGAGACACCGCGGTGCTGTAATCCGAGCTCACGTAGATATGGCCGGCCGGGAACCAGATCTCGGTTGGCTCCGCTGCATGGAAGATCATGTTCGGTCCGGGTTGCGCTATGTAGAAAGTCTGAAGGTCTTGCGAGGCACCCGAAGGTGCTGGGACCGTGAAGGGCGATCCTCCTCCCTCGTCCTCGAAATGCCTGTGGGCCGTGCTCCACGCTTCGCCGTTCCACGTGTCGTAGGTCTCGCCAATCCAGTACGACGGGACTTGTGCGCGTACCCGCATCACGAGCTCGTTGCCCAGCACCGGGCGAAGGGACGTGTCCAGTTTGTTTGCGAAGCCCAGATAACCCCCGATGCGAGTGCGACCGGTCGGGCTGCCCGGACGTGCCGGCTCTGCCGGGTTGGAGCCGTCCCCCGCGAGCGAGGATGGCTGTGGCAGCACGGAGTCCGCTGCCGCGCTCGAAGGAAACGAGATGCTTCCCGACACGTGAGGCGCGGGGAGAAGCAGAAGTATGAGCGCCGCAACGAGCAAGGTCGAGGCCACCGCCGCAAATCTCCCGCCGGCCCTCATTTGCCCGCCACCGCTCGCTGACCCCCACGTGGCGATGAGACCCCAGAGACCGAATGCCAACCAGAGCGCGACATACCAGGCGAACGAAAGGTCGATGGCTTGTGCAGCCGCGACAGCCATCAAGCTCGCAGAACCCGCGAGAGAGAACGCGAGGTCTCTCCGCGCCGGGACATCGAAGGCGTGAGTCACCTGCACCCAGATGAACAGCACCGCCAAGGGCCCTTCGACTTCGCCGATATCGGCGATGCCCCCGCCACGGCTTATTCGGATGAAGAACCAAGTGAAGGCGATGACGACTGCAACTGCCAATACCGGTTTGACCATCGGCAGGGGCGGCTCTCTTGTCGCGTAGGAAAAGGCCATTCCGGTGGCTACGAGCAAGATTGACAGCAGGGTGAAGGAAGTCGAAAGCTCGCCCTCTGCTCGGCATGCTGCTATCCCGACGAGGACCGATCCGGCCGCAGCGATGCGGAGAGACAGTGAGTGCTCTGCAGGGCCCGGTCGATTCGCCCTGCGCACCACGTCGACGATGCCCACGGTTATCTCTGCCTCGTTCGCGTTTCGAGGGTCAAGAAACCCGGTCCGCCTTGAGTCACAGAGCGAGCGAGGCGTCTCGCGGCTGAACGCGTCGTCGGAACGAGCGCTACTCGTTCTCCGTCGGCCTCGATGGTTGCGAGCTGCACCACGGAACCACATCGGAGAAGGGCGTCGACGGTGGCTAACGCGTTCTCGGCCATTCGCTCGGCGGCGTCCCTATCGTCGGGAAGCCGGATCGTGAGCGTGGTTTCGGCGTTGCCGGGACGCTCGGTCTCGCGGATCATGAGTTGTCCGGTGTTCGCGGTGTGTGCCGTTGCCGGCCAGTGCACCAGACGTCGCGAATCACCTGCGCGGTAGGGACGCACGCCGTGTGGTTCACCGACGAGGGCGCGCGCGCGTTTGAGCTCTTGACCGTCTCGATCGTCGTGTGCTGGAGGAATCACGGTGGCGACTCCCATGCGAGGACCGACTGTCATTTCGCTCGGGAGGGTGAGAAGAGTTCGACGGGTCCACCACATGATCCCGAACGGCGCGGCGCTCGAAATTTCCACCAGCACCGCTTTGTAGACACCGCGCCCTGGAGGGACGACGTCGAGGGTTCCATTTCCCGCTCCGAAGAAGCGGTCACCCCCCTCAAAAAGGACCGGCCTCATCTTCACCCGTTGAGACGTCTCGACCTCGAGCTTGGCGACCTTTCCTGCTGTCGCGTCCGCGGGCGCCGCGGTGCATCGGACACGAACACGCGCAAGTGCGACCGCTCCACCGGCGAGACCGGTTATGAGCACGCCGGCAAGGATCGTGCCGAGCGCCTGTACCCAACCCGATCCGCTGTTTCGGGCGACGAGTTCCCAGGCGAAGAGCGAGAGGACCGTGCCGAGGACAGGTCCGGTCGCGCGACGCGGCCGGATGCCTTTTACACCCAGGGTGGCGACCTCAGGTCGGCGCACCCTCGGATCGCCTGAGGTCGTCATGGCGTCACGGCCTCGGAGTCGGTGTCGCCTCCAAGATGCCTGCCACGGCGACGACCGCTTGATCGAACCCGTCGTCGGTCAACAACCGGTGGGCCAAGCAAGGTATGGCCATTGCTTTCACGTCGCCGGGCGTGACGTATTCTCGGCCCGAGAGAACGGAGTGCGCCTGGGCGGCTCGAATCAGCCAGATCGCAGCCCGAGGACTCGCCCCCAGTCGGACGCCGGGAGCGCTGCGACTTGCCCGTACCAGTTGCACTGCGTACTCCGCCACGGGCTGGAGAACCGTGACCGTCTGCGTGGCTTGTTGAGCTGCCAGCCAAGACTGGGGCGTGCACACGGGTGAGAGCATTTCCAAGGCGAAGCGCCCGCCCTGGTGCAGGACAAGGTCTGCCTCGGCGCGTGCGTCCGGGTAACCGACGGCCGTCGCCAATGCGAACCTGTCCAGCTGGCTCTCGACGAGCGGGTAGGTCCCTAACTGGGACAGGGGGTTCTGAGTCGCTATGACGAGGTGTGGCACAGGCAGAGCGAAGGTCACTCCGTCAACGCTCACCTGTTGCTCCTCCATCGACTCGAGAAGGGCGGATTGAGTACGAGGCGGGGTCCTGTTCAGCTCGTCCATCAGAACTACGTGGGCGAAGACGGGTCCCCGGCGAAACTCCCATGCGCCGGTGTCCGGCGAGTACACGGAAACGCCGGTGACGTCGGAGGGAAGCAGGTCCGGATGCCCCTGGATCCTCGAGAGCTCGGCCCCGAGCGAGACGGCCAAGGCTCTCGCCAAGGTGGTCTTTCCCACGCCGGGAACGTCCTCGACGAGGACGTGACCACCCGAAAGAGCGGCTGCGACAACAGCAGTCACGGCTCCTGGAGCGCCCAGGAGCACCTTGTTCAAGTTGTCGAGCAGTGCCCGACCCAACCAGATCGCCTGTTGGGTCCTTGCTGGGAGTTGGGGGGAAGCACCCGTGTGCACGCGAACGGGCGCACTCTCCATCATCGTCACGTTATCGGCCTGTGCCGTTGGGACCTGAACGGTCACGGGTCGCACTCGTGGGTCGAAGGCAGAGGAGCGTCGGTACTTAGTTTTTGGTGCATATGGCCCGAGTGGCGCTTGTGGCGCATCGTTGCATCAGGCAAATACCCGCTCTCCCCCTGTGGACAAATGCGCCAC
>DASPVS010000548.1:0-11224 GCA_035622235.1 Acidimicrobiales bacterium
CAACTCGTGCAGGCGGCCCTGAGCGAAGGCCCGATCGACATACTCGTCAACAATGCAGGATCAGTCACTCCGCGACTCGAGGGGTTTGCGTCCGTCACAGACGAGGACTGGTCGAAAACGATGGCCCTGACCTTTATGGCCGCGGTCAGGACGACGCGGGCTGCCTTGCCCCACATGATCGCTCGAGGTAGCGGGAGCATCGTGAACAACGCTTCGGTGAACGCCACACTCCCTGACCCGCTCGTCATCGACTACAGCGCAGCAAAGGCCGCTCTCACGAACTTCTCGAAGGCGTTGTCCAAGGAGGTCGGATCGAACGGGATCCGCGTCAACACGGTCAGCGCGGGTCCCGTCTCCACGGAGCTGTGGCTCGGCAACGAAGGGATGGCGGCCACCGTCTCCGCGGCGCACGGCTCGGATCCCGATGCAGTGGCACATGAAGCTATCAAGGACACAGCCACTGGGCGTTTCACCGCGCCCGAAGAGGTAGCGGACCTGATCGTGTTCTTGGCCAGCGACCGGGCGTCCAACGTGACAGGTGCGAACTACATCGTTGACGGGGGTCTGACTCAGAGTCTCTGAAGCGTGGACCTACCAAGGCTGCTATTTCGGAAACATCCTCTCAGGTCCAGCCGAGATCGAGTCGAGGTGGCTCACCGGGGCCTCTGCCGACGGGTGCTCGACAAACCTACGAGAACCCTTGAGTTACCAACTCTCGAGTTGAAAGGAGCCACTATGACAACGAGAACCGAGGAGGACTTCCACGCGTTTGTCGCTACATGCCGGGAAGCAGTTGCCCGCCAAGTCGCCGGAAATACGCAGCCATTTCAGTCGCTTTGGTCCCGGGATGACGACGTCGTGCTCATCGGCGCGGCGGGATCACATCAAAAAGGTTGGCACGACGTGAGCGAGCGGCTCACCTGGGCCTCTCAGCACTTGGATTTTGGAGGATTTCATGTCGAGAACCTCTTGACGTGCGTCTCGGGAGACCTCGCCTTCACGGTTGATCTGGAGCACATGAGCCGCGAGGTCGACGGTAAAACAGAGCAACGAACGCTCCGTTCCAGTCAGGGCTACCGCATCGAGAACGGGCAATGGCGAGTCGTGTTCCGGCACGGAGATCCCATGGCTGCGGACACCGTCGCGCAGCAACAATCCGGCCACTAGTTACTTCCACATCGCCTGAGATGAGGAGCGGGTGGAGGAGCTATTGGGTCGGGAGCTGCAGCTGGAGGTCGGAGACCGAAATCGAAAAAACTCCGTTCGAGGGGCGCGCGTACTCAGGGTCCTGGCCCAACAGTTCGAGCTTGGGGATATGACCGGCCGCGAAGTGCCACGCGCCCGCGTTGAGCTGAAAGGTTTGGACGCCGTCCGGCGCGTTCGGGTCGATCCGGTAGAGGCCGCGGGCGACGAGCGTCTCGGTGTTCTTCTTGGGGTTGACGTCGAGCAACCGCGCGGCGATGTATGCGTAGTCTCCGGTCACGTTCAAATCGGCGGTCACCGTCGGCGACCCGAGGAGGGTATATCCCGAACCGGTGGCCGCCGGCAGCCGGTAGGTGGCAACGCCGGCGCCCTGATCGGTCGCGGGCACGGTCGCACACGCGCCGCCACCGAACACTGGGTCGAAGGTCTTGGCGATCGTCGCGTTGCCGGCGGTCGAGAGGATCGTCTGGGTGGGATCGGAGCTGTAGTCGACCTCGCCGGGGTGGATCGCCGCCCACGTGGCGGCCTCATACGGGCCGCCGGATTTTGCGCTCTTCGGGCAAGTCTCCGTGAGAGCTGTCACGCCCATCGTCGGCGTTGATCCCGTGCCCTTGACGTAGTAGTCGAGGAACGCCTGAATACGTGAGCGAAGCAGCTTCAGATCGGCCGGTTTGTTCTGGGCGCGCTGGTGTCCTATGTCACCGAAGAACAGCGAGATCGGGTCAGACGGGTACAACGACTGATCGAGGTTGTAGTAGCGCAACACCTCATCGACCGGGAAGATGTCGTCGGTGAAGCCGTTCGCCATGAACAGCGGCGCAGGCGCCTCCTGGCTGGTTCCGTAGGCACCGTCTAGCAGGTAGTAGGGAGAATGGAACTGCGCGATTTCCTGGATTATTGATTGGTCCGCGGGTGTGGTGTACGGCTCGCCGGCACTGATCGCGTCGTACCAGCTCGTTATGTCGTCTGGCAGACCGACGCCTGTGGGCGCGTAGTTGCCATCCAAGGCCCCGACTTCGTACAGCCCGAAGACGATCGACTCCTTTTCGACGCCGGGCGGCGACAGGTCGGCCGTCGCCGAGGTAACCGTGTCGTCGAGCGTCTGGCCGTTCGGCATCAACGCGCCGTCCAGGTCGCTGTAGCCGGCAAAGGTGGCGGCGGCGGCGATGTGAAGTGGTACTCCGTCGGGGCTTGTCCACGGACTCAAGGATCCGTCGGCGTTCATCACACGGTCGTTCAGGGTGGCCAGTTCAAGTGACAGGCCGGCTCCCAGCGACTCACCGGTTACTCCTATCCGGGTGGGGTCCACGATCCCCTGGTCGACCAGCAGACCAACCGCGTATTGGACGTCGCGGGCATCGACGCTTTCGTCGTCGAGGTGGATGTATCCATTCGCACAAGCGGCCTCGTTCACTTCTTGGGACGTGGCAGTGCCGCACGAGTCGCCCCAGCCGCGTGCGGTGAGTTGTATGACGGCATAGCCGTCCTTCGCCCACTGAACTGCAGTCGGACCGCCGTACTGCTTGTCCTTCGGCCCGGTCGGGGGATCGCCCCAACCGTGGCTCTGCACCACCAACGGGTAGTCACCATCGGGTCCGGAGGCAGGCGCAGGGGGGAGCGTTACGTACAGAGCCAGCGGCGTGCCGTCGAAGCTCTTCAGGCGCAGGTCGGTTCCGCCCGGACCGTTGCTCTGGTCGCCGTCACACACGCGCACCCCGTACAACTTGGCGCATGGAATCGGCAGACCGCTCATCGTGTCTCCGGCGAGCACGCTCGTCGTCTGTCCGGCATGCTTGCCGTTGTTGCCGACGCCCCCCGCTGCCACAGGCAACGCGGGGAGCGCAACCGCAAGGGACGCCACGGCCATTAGGCCGAGTCTTTTCATCCTCCGATGCATGAATAAACCCCCCAGATTCACAGCCAACCCCTCCCCGCCCAATGCGTGGCTCGACGAGAGCCACCCGTCAACAGTGAAGGACGACTAGATCCTTCACTTTCGCGTAAAGTACCGGCGTGTCTCTTACGATGCAAGCGGAGGCCGTCACACGGCTACCGCGCGGACCACACAAGCTCTTGCGCGAGGAGGTTCTCGAAAACCAGCGGGAACGCATCCTCTTGGCAGTTGTCTCCGCAGTCGGCACCAGCGGGTACGGCAATACCACGATCAGCGAGATCACCGCACGTGCCCACGTCTCGCGAGACGCCTTCTACGAGCAGTTCGCAGGCAAGGAACATTGCTTCCTCGCGGCCTATGACCGTATTACCCAAACACTTCTCGACGACCTGATCGCCGTTGGGAACAGCCACTCTTCCTGGATCGAAGGCGTGCGAGGTGCTGCGCAGACGATCGTGAGGTTCTGGCGTGAACGCCCCGACATGGTCCGCTTTTGGATGTTTGAGATCTTTGCCCTGGGGTCAGACGGTCTCCACCACCGAGCACGGGCACTAGGTCGCTTCGAGCGTCTGCTCGAGGCCGGCGCCGAGCGGGCCAAAACAGAGCAACAAGGATTGCCGCAGGTGCCGTCGGTCATTCACCACGCAACCGTGGTAAGCACACTCGAGCTGGTCAGTCAGTGGATTCTTGCCGATGGCGCCAGCGAACCCTACGACCTCGAGGAGACGCTTCTCTACTTGTGGCTCATGGACATTGCTGGTCACGAAGTCGCCTCATTAGCTCTCTCATCGACGGCCGGCCGCCGCGTCGCCCCGGACGCGGCCGGCGAACCGAGGTCTCGGACTGCTCGACAACGGTCGAGCCGGCACAACGGGTCGGGCGGGCGAAAATCGTCTTAGGGCGAACCAGTGAGAAACCGCTCTGTCCGGTCTCATCCGCCACCGCTTGGCTGACATTTTTATATATGCACTGACCCTTGTCGTCGAATCTCCCACAACGCCTGTGATCAAGCCGACGGCGGGGCGAAGCCGACGGCTGGGGCGTAACGGACGGCGGGGCGTAGCGGACGGCGGGGTGTAGCGGAGGGAGGGGGATTCGAACCCCCGGGCCCTTGCAGGCCAAGGCTTTTCAAGAGCCTCGCATTCGTCCGCTCTGCCATCCCTCCGAGTTGGAAGACCAAGAGCTCCCCTGCACGTTACTCCCGTCGAAGAATTCGCGATCCGACGATCAAGTGTCGTTTCCGACCTGATCGCGGAGAGCCTGCACCCATTTGTCAGCGTCGCGCCAAGCACGTCGCACTTGACGGCGAAGGGCGGCACCATGCGATCCTGCCGCTGGATAGGACCCCAGAAATTTTAAGCCTGCCAGCTCGGCATGAAGAACCTTTAGACAGTCGGCCACGACTTCGTCGGCCACGTGCCCTTCGAGGTCGATCAGGAAGCAGTAATCGCCGAGAGCCCGTTTGGTCGGACGCGATTCGAGCTTCGTGAGGTTGATGCTGCGCGCGGAGAACTCGCTCAAAATCGAATGGAGGCTGCCGGGGTGGTCTTTGCGCTGGAAGCACACGACGCTCGTCTTGTCGTGGCCGGTTGGCGCAGGGATGCCTGACTTCGCAACGGCCACGAAGCGGGTCTGATTGTCAGGATGGTCCTCGACCGCCGCCGCCAAGACTTTCAGGCCGTAGAGCTCGGCAGCGAGTTTCGGGCCCAACGCTGCCGTATCTGATCTTGGATCTTCGCTCAACAATTTCGCGGCCTCCGCGGTGGAGTTCGTTGGAACGATCTCGACTCCATGCAGTTTTTCTGCCAGGAAGTGTCGACATTGCGCCGTAGCTACGGGGAACGAGAGCAACCGCTTTATCGACTTGATTGCTGACCCACGCGTGGAAAGGAGGTTCAGGTGGACACCTATGACCACCTCGCGCTGAATCTGAAGATCGGAATCGAAGATCAGGCTGTCGGCTGTGGCATTAACAGTCCCCTCGATAGCGTTTTCGATCGGCAAGAAGCCGAGATCCGCCACTCCGTCCGAGACCGACTCGAGAACGTCCTCGATCGTCGGAAGCGGGACGACCCTTGCCGCGGCGAAATCCTCCTCCGTGAACAGTGCCTCTTCGGTGAAAGTGCCAGCCGGGCCGAGAAATGCGATGGAGAGGTTCTGGGCGGGTTCCGGTTTACGCGAGGAACCCCGGGTCGCAGGCCCTGACATGCCCGGGCAGGATAGTGGTGTCATGGACGAGCCCACTTTGAGGAGGCTGCTAGACGACGTCCGTTCGGGCGTCATCGAGCCGGACGAAGCCGTTGCCCGCCTCCGCCGCCTACCCTTCGCAGACCTCGGCTTTGCCCGGGTCGATCACCACCGTGCTCTTCGCCAGCGAGTGGGAGAAGCGGTCTACGCACCAGGGAAGTCTCCTGATCATTGTGCAGCGATCGTTTCGGAGTTGCTCTGCGAGCCCGCCGACACCCCGGTGCTGCTTACCAGGGCTGACCCAGATCAGGTCGCACGCTGTCTCCAAACATGTCCCGGTGGGGTCGTCACCTTGAGCGGGGCCCACTCCACCGTTGCGTGGAGAGTCGCAGCCGATCGACCGGGCCGCGTTGTCGTCTTGACGGCCGGCAGCGCTGATCTGCCAGTCGCGGAAGAGTGCGTCGCCGTTCTCTGTGCGTCGGGTTTCCGGCCGAACCTCGTCGCGGACTGTGGAGTTGCGGGAGTGCACCGCCTGCTCGCGGAAATCGACGAGTTGATCGAGGCGGACGTGGTTGTGGTGGTCGCTGGCATGGAGGGTGCTCTCGCCAGCGTGGTCGCAGGAATTGCGGCCGCTCCCGTTGTGGCGGTGCCCACCTCGACTGGTTATGGGTCGTCCTTCGAAGGCCTCACCGCCCTATTGGGAATGCTTTCGTCGTGTGCGGCCGGTTTGACGGTCGTCGGCATAGACAACGGCTTTGGAGCCGCGTGCGCGGTCGCCCGGATGCTGCCATGAGCTCTTCGCGCGATCACGACGAGGGCGAAGTCGGCTCGGACGCTCTCGGCTCTTCATCGGCAAAAGGCGTCAAAGGCCCTACGATCGCTTGGTTCCACTGTTTCGCAGGAATCGCGGGGGACATGGCTCTCGGTTCTCTACTCGACGCCGGCGCGGATCTCGAAGATGTCCGCGACTTGCTCGGTCGCCTGCCGCTGCGCAGATGGGACCTGCGAGCAGAGCCGGTGTTGCGCAACGGCATCGCTGCCACACGAGCCATCGTCGATCCCCCAGACGACGTTGTCGTACGGACCCACGCTCACATAGTCGGTCTCATCCAAGAAGCCAGGCTTCCCGAAAGGGTCGCCCATAGGTCCTTGGCAGCGTTTGGTGCCTTGGCCCAGGTCGAGGCCAGGCTGCACCGGCGACGGCCGGAGAACGTCCACTTCCACGAAGTGGGCTCGGGTGACGCGATCATCGACATCGTCGGGACCGCCTCGGCGCTCGAAGTCCTCGACATCGACGAGGTGACCGCGTCGTCCGTTGCGACCGGAACGGGAACCGTTCGAACAGCCCACGGTTTTGTCCCGAACCCCTCTCCAGCTGTCGTCGAGCTGCTGCGAGGGGCGCCCACGTGGGGACGCGACGTCTCTATCGAGCTCACCACACCGACGGGGGCGGCGATCCTTGCTGCGACGGCGACGGGGTTCGGGCCCATGCCCCGTCTGCGAATCCAGTCGAGCGGTTTCGGCGCGGGACGAGCAGAGATCGACGACCTTCCTAACTGCACCCAAGTGGTTGTGGGAGAACGCGAGCTGTCCGGATCTGGTCCGGGTCAGCCGGCTGTGTTGATCGAAACGAACGTCGACGACGTGACGGGGGAGGTACTCGCTCACGCATTGGAGGCCGTCCTGCGAGCGGGAGCTCATGACGCGTGGATCAGCTCAGTCCTCATGAAGAAGGGCCGGCCCGGGCACGTCGTAAGCGTCCTGTGTGATCCGAGCTCGGTCGACTCGATAGCTCGAGTTTTGGCCGACGAGACCGGTACCTTCGGAGTGCGGTGGTCGCATCTCGAGCGCCGACCGGCGAAGCGGGAAACTGACCAGGTAGAGGTCGAGGGCCTTTCCGTCCGGATGAAGGTCGGTACGGGAAGAGCGAAGCCCGAGCAACGCGACGCAGCCCGCGTGGCGGAGCGCTCCGGTCTTCCTCTTCGAGAGGTGCTTGCCCGCGCCGAGGCAGCCTGGCGAGAGGGTCCTCAAGGCGACTTCGACGACCCACCTCCCTCGGCGTGAACGTCGCGACGCAGGTCAGCTTGGCGAAAGACAGAACCGGAAAGCGAAGAGAAAGACGGAAAGCATAAGGAACAAGCAGAAGAACGAGAAGAACGAGAAGAACGAGAAGAGAAGGTTGTTCCTCCAAGTACGCTTGTGTTGTGGATCCGCTTCCCGATCCGATCAACGGTCGGCACAGACCGCCGTCTGACCCCGAAGACTGGTCCGACGAGCAGTGGATCGAGTGGCTCGAGGAGACCGACGATGAGGCTCCGGCGCCGTCTCAGCCTTCACGTTCGCCGAAACCCCGCGTCCTCGGTTCGTCCGGTGGCCAGATCCTCGGCAACGCGATGGTGGGGGTAGCGAACGCTCTGTACGGGCGCAAAGAGGACCCCGTAGTCGTTGTCCAGGAGGCTTCAGGCCCGCTGGAGGAGGACGAGCCATTTGAGTTGCACCTTGATCCCGAGCACCCAGAAGACTCCCACGTCGTAGTTCACCGTCGTCGAAGAAGCTGAAACTGCGTCGTCGGCGGTTCGCCGGATGCAATACCTAGGAACATCTCTGCGCCTATTTGGTTCCGTGGTCGTAGCGGTAGACGTTGGTCGCGCGAAGGGAGAAGCCCAACTTTTGGTATAGACGGTTCGCTTCTTCTCGCGATGGGCGGGAGGTGAGATCCACGGTCCGGGCTCCCAATGACTGAGCTCGGACGAGCGCTTGGCGCACGAGAGCGGCTCCGACTCCCAAGCCTCTCGCGTCGGAATCGACGACCACGTCCTCGATCCACGCCCGTAATCCCGTTGGAGCCCTATATAGGCCGAGCGTCAAGGTGCCGACGACGCGTTCGTCCCGGTCGCGAGCCACCAAGAGGACAGAAGCGGGGGACGCGATGATCTCGGACAACTCGTCGCTCGTAATCGGGTCCGCCGAATTCGAAAGTTGAGGAATCAAGCGGTGCAGGGCGTCGACGAGCTCAGGAGTGGCGTCGGTCGCCTCGACGATGATCGTCTCGTCCGTCGATTCGCCTTTCGAGGTCACGGTGGACGAAGTCTATTGGCGTCGTTTCGGGCGAAGTGGGTGAAACGACTACGTTGACTCCGGCATCACTGTGAGGAGGGAAGTGTCAACATCGAGGCAGGGTAGCCAAAGTCGTCCCAACATTCTGCTGGTGGTTTCCGACCAGGAGCGCCAGCGCAGTTGGATACCACAGGACGTGAATCTGCCCTGGCGCGAACGTCTCATAGCCGAGGGTCTCGAATTCACCCGGTATTACACGCACTCGTCCCCGTGCTCTCCGAGTCGGGCGAGCCTCTTCACCGGTCGCTACCTGCCCGGCCATCGCGTGGTCGACAACGTCATCATGCCCGAGCACACCGAGCTCGATCCTGTGATCCCCACTCTTGGCTCTCTCGTTGGTGACGCTGGATATCGATCGTCCTACATAGGCAAGTGGCATCTCTCTCAGTCGGCGCAGCCGGCCATGGAGGCTTACGGGTTTTCGGACTGGGACGGCAACGATCGACACTTCATGGGGTGGGCCGGAACCGGGGTTCATTTCGACCCGCTCATTGCTTCGAACGCTGCACACTGGCTTAAAAAGAATGGCAGCCGTTCACCGGGAGGAGACCAGCGTCCGTGGTTTCTCGCGGTCGCGCTGGTCAACCCGCACGACGTGATGTGGTTCCCGATCGACCAGCCCGGGTATTACGACAGCCACCCCGAAGAGGTGACGCGGGTGCGAAAGGTCCTCGAGGCCGCCGCCTGGAAGGACGACGATCCCCTTCCCGTATATACCGACGGCTACGAGGAGTGCGTGGAAAGCCTTCCGGAGAACTTCCACGATGATCTGCACACGAAACCCGAAGCACACCGTCAGTGGAGATGGGATCAACAGCACGGGATGTGGGGCTACATAGACCCCGCCGACGTGCATAGCTGGCGCCGACATTTGGACTACTACGTACAACTTCACAGGCTTGCTGACGAAAGCCTCGGAACCGTGCTCGGAGCACTGGAGGAGATCGACGCATGGGACGAAACGGTCGTGATCTTCACCTCTGATCACGGCGACATGTGTGGGTCACACGGCCTGCGCTCAAAAGGGCCGTTCGTCTACGACGAGATCATGCGGGTACCGCTCTACGTGCGAGCACCCGGGTTGACCATGCCCGGCACGACGACCGAGGCCCTTGCCAACCACATCGACCTGGCAGCGGCGATCTGTTCACTGGCAGGCGTCGACCTCGAGCGTGGCCCTCACAGTCTGCAAGGCCGGCCGACCGTTCAAGGCGTCGACCTGTCTCCTGTCTTCGCCGAACCCCGATCCTCGGTTCGGGACCACGTCCTCTTCGCGCAGGACTCGGCGCAGACCGACAATCTGAACAAGGTTCGGTACGCACTTCGGGGGTTCTTCGACGGTCACACCAAGTACGCCCGTTACTACGGCGTGGGTGGGGGTAAGCCGTCTACGGGACTCTGGGGCCGCGATCCTGGTCGCAAGCTGTACGACGTGGACGCCGACTTCGACGACCAAGATCACGAGTGGTACGACCACGATTCGGACGCTCTCGAACTCGTGAATTTGGCGAACGATCCGAGCAGGCGCAAGGCGCTTCGCGGGCAGTACGAGCGCCTGCTGGCTTATGAAGCAGAGGAGCTCGTAGCGCTCGGTTAGCAGGTGCTGGATTGCCCCCATGTGCCCAGGCTGGAGCGCCCGGCGAGACACCGGGGGGCCGCGCCGGCACCACGTTGGCGGACCGGGCGCGCTGAACATACCCTGACGTCTGCGTCACCCCGGTCGCCATCCGGAATCACATGGGAGAGATCGTGGCAGCTTCAGTTACTACGGCAATTGCCGACCACCCACTCGCTCCGCTCACCAGCGCGGAGATCAACCGCGCCGTGAGCGTCGTCCGCGAGTCGGGACGATTGAACGAATCAGCCCGTTTTGCATATGTGGGGCTCAAAGATCCGGACAAGAAGAGCGCGTGGAGCAACGGCAACGGATCGGCAACGGACCGCGTCGTCCGTTTGACGATCGTCCAGGGACCCGAATGCGATGTCGTCGAAGCCGAGGTGGAGGTCCGCAGCGGCGAGCTGCGCCTCTGGCGAAAGGTCACCGGCGTAAGGCCTGCGCTCCTGTTCGAGGAAGCCATTATCGCAATCGCAGTTCTGACGGAGAGCCCCGAGTGGCAGGCTGCGATGCGGAAAAGGGGAATCACCGATCTGGACTGCGTTCAGATCGACCCTTGGCCAGCGGGAAACTTCGGCCTCGCACACGAAGACGAGAGGCGAATCTGTCGGTGCCTCTCCTACGTGCGAGAAGGTCCGGAGGACAACGGGTACGCGCGGCCCGTCGAAGGAGTGATTGCGTTCGTAGACATGGGTCGGGGGGAGGTGCTCGAAGTCCAGGACCACGGCGTCGTCCCGCTGCCGCCCGAGAGTGGCAGCTATCTGCCGGAAGATCAGCCGTCTCTACGCACCGACCTCCGACCGCTCGAGATCATTCAGCCGGAGGGGCCGAGCTTCTCGGTTGAGGGCAACCTCGTGCGCTGGCAGAAATGGTCGTTCCGCTTGACGATGGACCCGTACGAGGGACTGATCCTCCACACGGTCGGTTACGAGGACGCCGGACGGATTCGACCCGTGCTCCATAGAGCGTCAGTTTGCGAGATGGTCGTTCCCTATGGGGACCCGGGGCCTTTGCACGGCTGGAAGAACGCATTCGATGCGGGCGAATGGGGACTGGGCCGAATGACCAACTCGCTCAAACTTGGCTGTGACTGTTTAGGCGAAATTCACTATTTCGACGCTGTGTTCACCACTGAACAAGGCGTTCCTTACACGTTGGAGAATGCCGTGTGCATGCACGAGGAGGACTACGGCATCCTCTGGAAGCAC
>DASPVS010000549.1:0-5440 GCA_035622235.1 Acidimicrobiales bacterium
CCGACAGCGACCTGGTCGGAACCCATGCGTATGTCCACCATCATTCGTCCTCCTCGCGTGATACCAGAAGGAGCTGCGAGTTGTTGGCGAGGATCCGATCGTTGTTCACCATCAGCGCTGCGCCGTGCGCGTCCCGGAGCAAGCGTCCCATGCTGTAAGGCGAGTCCTCGCGGTACCCGGCCATGCCGCAGATGACCATCGCCGCTCCGACGATGTCCACCACAAGTCGCGAGGTAGCGACCTTCACGTTGTTCATGTGAACTGCAAAGCCCAACGCGGAGAGCGCTTGCGGATCGTGGGCGATCGACTCGTAGCGGTTGATAGCTCCGGAGACGAGCTCGGCCATCTGCTGGTGGGTCGTGGCAAGCTCCGCGAGCCTGATAGCCGCAGGCGGAGTCGTCCCAGGACGTTTGCGGGCCTCGCCCTGGACATACCGCTTCGCACGGCTGACCGCCGCCGCAGCGATGCCGAGCCACACCGATCCCCACAACACGTGAGATACAGGCAACATCGTCTCGGTCGAGATGTCGCCAAACGGATCATCGAGGATCTCGTCCTCGGAGCCTTCGGCGGTCAGGACGAAGCCGAGGCTGCAGGTTCCGCGAAATCCAAGGGTGTTCCAGTCTCCCACCGGCTCGAGCTCGAGCCCTGGGGCTCGGCAGAGGACCAGCACTTGATCGCTCGGTGGGCTGTCAGGATCTCTGCGGGCGGTGGCGAGCACAGCGTCGGTTTCCTCGCCGTACGAGATGACCGGCGCTTCCTTTCGCAGGCGGAACCGCCCATCTAAGCGCTCCACCGCGCAGATGCTCGTGCGCACGTCACCGCCGACTCCAACTTCGGTGGTCGCCGACGCGAGCAACAGCTGATCTTCCGTGAGCTGGCGCAGGTAGGTGCGTAGGTTTTCCGAGCGACCGTGGCGCACCAAGCACGCGAGCTGCATGAGGTGCATCGCATAGACCATGGCGGTCGACGCGCAGTAGCGACCGAGTGCAGTCACCGCTTGCGCGGTCTCGCCCAGGGTGGCTCCCTGTCCTCCGAGCTCCGCCGGAACGAGTGCGGACAGCATGCGTTCGCCGCGCAAAGCAGCTACAGCTTCGAAGGGAAAGCGCGCCAGGCGGTCGACGTCGTCCGAAGCGGGGCCGGCGACGTCCCGGCCGATCTTCGACGCTCGATGTGCTAGCGGCGTTGTTCCGACGTCAACGCCCACGATCAGCCTGCCCGGGCGCTGGTCAACTCCTCGAGCGCAGCTCGAATGGCCACCACCGACTCGAACGTCGACTTTCGCAGCATGTGCTCGGGAAACTCGACGTCGAAAGCATCCTCTAGCGCGAGCATCACGTTCACACTCGCATGCGACGTCATTCCCGCCTGAAAGAGGTCATCCTCGTCGCCGATCGCGGAGATCCCGACAGGGAGCTTGGCGTGCTCGGCCAGTACGGCCCTGATCTCCTCGTCCATCTTCAACCTTTCCTCTTCGACCCCGGCCGACTGCTCGGCCATCGCGTGGCCACTATTCGACCACTACCCGTCTGTTACTCGGCCACGACCACCGCTGCGGCCATTGCACCCTCGTGCGAGAGGCTCACAGCCATCCGTTCGATCCCTGCCTCGCGAGCCAGACGAGCTGCTTCCCCATGAAGCTGCATCTCACACCAGCCGTCGGGGTGCCGGCGCACCTCGATCGAGCGCCACTCAGGCCTCGTGCCTACGGGACGCAGCACCTTCAGAGCCGCCTCTTTCGCCGCGAAGCGGGCGGCTAGGCCAGCAGCGCCTTCGCCGTGGCGGTCGCCGCAGGTCTCGAGCTCATGGTCCGTGAAAAGGCGACGGCGATACCGATCGCCGAACCGCTCCAAGGACGCGGCGACATCGTCAATGCTTATTAGATCCACCCCCACTCGGACCTGGCTCCGCCCTGTCGCCACCGACTCTTCCTGCCTCACGATAAGCACTCGTACCCACACTAAGCGCGGTCGAACTTTAGTTTAGGCCCACACAGCAAATAAGGGTGGTCAAAATATGGGGTTAGGCAGGACCATCGCTCAACCACCGGATCTGCGAGAACCCGCTGAGACACTTTGATAGCACGCTCGGTAGCGACTTGCTACGCGGGGCCAATCGAACTCCTCGACCGCCCTACGACCACGGGTCGCGAGATGTCGCCGGAGAACGTCGTCTGAGAGCACCTTTCTGAGCGCCTCTTCGAACGCACCAGCGTCAAAAGGATCGACGAGGAGACCCGTCTCACCATCTTTGACGAACTCCGGTGGCCCCCCGATCGATGTCGCTATGACGGCTACCCCCGCTCGCCAACCCTCGAGCACGACTATGCCGAAGGGCTCGAGCCGGCTGGGTACCACCAATGCCTCTGCGCTCGCCATCGCCTGCGCCACTTCTTCTCGCGAAAGCCGCCCCGGAAACACAACCCTGCTGTCGATTCCCAAATCCTCGGCGAGCCTCACCAGCGCAGGAAGCTCCCGACCGTCCCCGGCCACCACCAGGTCGGTCTCGAAATCTGGTACGACGGCGGCAAAAGCTCTTATCAGCAGATCGAATCCCTTTTTCTCGACGACCCGCCCGAGTGCGAACAGATATCGGTCCGAGCTCAGCTTCCCGCCGAGTTCAGGCGGCACTGGCGAGCGACCAGGCGCGACTTGCCCACGCTGGCAGGCAGGGCCTTCGGCGGCAGGGCCTTCGGCGGCAGGGTCTGCGCCGCCCAGGTCTACGCCGTTGAAAATCACGGACGCCTTCGATCGATCCAGCCCGAACCTATCGGCGTCGGCCAGAGTGAACGTCGAACAGGCTGTGACCGCATCCGCGACACGCAGCCCCGTTCGGAGACCAGCCCGCATGATGCTCGACGTCTCGAAGATGTCGTGATCGTCCATGACGGTTTCTCCCTGCAGGGTGACCACCAACGGGACACGCGTAAGCAGCGCCAAGCCTGTCGCGTAGACGCCGTTGGGACCGAAGCACTGAACGTGCAGGAGATCGGGTCTGAAGGCCCGGAGCGCGGAGCGCATCGCCGTGGCCGCTGCAGGCAGGCGCGCAATCAGCCGGGCCATGGAGCTCGCCCGCCGGGCCGGCAGGGGAAGAGGCAGGCGGCGGACCACGAACCCGTCCAACTCTTCCACGTGAGGTGGATCGCCTGAGTTGGCGGTTCCGACCCAGATCTCCACCTCGTCGCCCGCGGCCCGGAGCGCCAAGGCGAGGTGACGGGTGAGCTCCTCGACGCCACCGAGCGCAGGTAGGTACGAGCTGGGCATGAGCGCCACTCGGGTCACTCCAGGGACGCTACAACTCCGAACTGCAAATCAACGCGAAAAGCGGCCTCCCTGACACGTTCAGCACCAACGTGCTGGTAGCCTTCTTCTCAGATTTGTCGCGCTCCTTTGGTGGAATGCAGGGATCGGGGGGCCTCTGCGGAGCGCGACCTTCCTGTAAATCCTGATCACTGACCCTTCAGACGGCATGCCATGACCAGCAAATCGAGGGACTTCCTTCGTCGCATACATCGGAATGGGCCAGCCGTCGCGCTGCGCGCACTACGCGCACGGCGGCGCTCGGAGGTGGGCGCGATCTCCCTCGAGGGAACGGCGCCCCAAATGAAATGGCCCTCGACGCCGGTGCGATCGATAAAGCCACGGCGTGGCTGGACTCTCGGGGAGCTACGCGAGTTCTGGGAATTCCGCGACCTACTGATTCGTTTCGCTGCACGCGACGTGACGCTGCGTTACCGCCAGACACTCCTCGGCATCTCCTGGGTCGTCCTGCAACCCCTGCTCACTTCCGCGATCTTCACTCTCGTCTTCGGGCGGATCGCAGGGCTGAAGAGCGCGGGCGTTCCCTACTTCGTCTTCGCGTTCGCCGGGCAGGTGGCGTGGAACGCCTTCAACACGATCCTCACCCGTGCCTCGTCGACCCTCGTGGTGAACCAGGGCCTCGTCTCAAAGATCTACTTTCCCAGGCTGCTCCTTCCGGTGTCCGTGATGTTCGCCGCACTCATCGACGCGAGTGTCGCCCTCGGCATGATGCTCGTGCTTCTCTTCGCTTACGGAATCCCGTTGACTTGGGCGTTCTTCACGTTTCCGGTGTGGTTGCTCCTCGTCATCGTCGTGGCCGAGGGCGTGGGAACGATGGCGTGCGGGTTCATGGTGCGCTATCGCGACGTGCAGTTCGTCATGCCTGTCCTGATCCAGCTGCTTCTGTACGCGACACCGGTCGCCTACGGACTTGCAGCGGTGCCGCACGGACTCAAGGGGATCCTCATCTGGCTGAAGCTGAACCCCTTGACGGGTCTGTTCGAGGGAGTGAGATGGTCCTTGTTGGGTCCCTCACACGTCCACCTCTCGATCCCGCTGTCGCTCTACTCGGCGGGATCAAGTTTGGTCATCGCGATCATCGGATTACTCGTGTTCGCTCGTATGGAACGGAATTTCGCCGATGTCCTCTGACGTTGCGATATCGGTGCGTGATCTTTCGAAGTGTTACCGGATCAGGCACAATGTGAACGCGCCGACGACCGCCGCCGAAGCGATCGTGCGGAAGATTCGCCATCCATTGCAGCGCGTCGAGCGCGAGACGTTCTGGGCGCTCAGGGACCTGACGTTGGATGTCAAGCCGGGTGAAGTTCTCGGAGTGATCGGGCGCAACGGTGCGGGAAAATCGACGCTCCTGAAGGCGCTGTGCAGAGTCATCAGCATCTCCGGTGGACGAATCGACCTCTACGGCCGGGTCGGAAGTCTCTTGGAGGTGGGCACCGGTTTCCACCCGGAGCTCACGGGCAGAGAGAACATCTTCCTGAACGGTTCCATTCTCGGGATGCGCCGGCGCGAGATCGACAAGCAGTTCGACGCCATCGTCGACTTCTCCGGGGTCGAACAGTTCCTCGACACCCCGGTGAAAAGGTTCTCGTCGGGAATGCACGTCCGACTTGCCTTTGCGGTGGCAGCGCACCTTCGCAGCGAGATCCTTCTTGTCGACGAGGTGCTCGCGGTCGGCGATCGGGAATTCCAGGACCGGTGTCTGGGCAAGCTCTCCGCTGTCTCGAGCGACGGGAGGACGGTCCTGTTCGTGAGCCATCAGATCGAGTCGGTGGCACAACTCTGCAGCCACGCGTTGTTGCTCGAACATGGAAAAATGACCGCGCACGGAGAGGTCGACGATGTAGTCGCAAAGTACGTGTCGAAGCAGCACGAGGAGACTGACCTGCGACACGGCATCGATCGCAGGTTCGGAACCGGGGAGCTCCGTTTTGTGGAGGCTGCCACACACGGCGACATGTACGCGAGCGACGACGAGAAGATCATCGACTTCGTGATCGAACGCCAGCGGCCGTATCAGGGTCGTGCATACGTGAGCTGTGCGATCTTCGATCAGCGCGAGTCGGTGGTGATCCAGTGCGATTCAAGACTCGTTCATTACGAGCTCGATCCCGACGAGA